>NZ_JAUHLI010000004.1:0-248881 GCF_036325985.1 Alkalimonas cellulosilytica | reverse complement strand
ACCATCCTTGAAGGTTATGAACTTGCTCAGTCTCTTGGAGCTGACTTGTGATCAAGAGACAGCCATAAAGAGGGTCGGCTGCTCAGCGTAACCGGCAAATTCAGCAAAGCGCGACAGCATGACGCCTGCCGGTTGCTGCTGCATGCGCACTGCCAATTCGGCCAGGGCCGAATCCGAAAAAGGGCCATTGCGTAACGAGGTGGCAAACACCGGCGTTTTCCGCACACTGTAAATGACGTCCAGACTTTGTGCATCCACCAGCATCAAATCATCAAAACCATAGCGCTCAACCACTTCCCGGTAACTGGGTTGATACATTCGGTGCTGCTGACCGTAAATGGATGCATCACTGCGGTCGGTCAGCTCTGCCAACTCAGCGATTGGATGCGTGTTGTCCCGCATGTAGTACTGTTGCAGCAGCAGGCTTTCCAGCTTCATTTGCTCCACCCATTGCGCTACCGGGGCATCCTGCCCACGGCTTTGCTGGCGGTACCAGGGCTGATACTGCTGCTGGTACCACTGCAGCATGTTTTGTCGAAGTTCATCAAGCGGTGGCGTAGCAACCTCGTAGCGGTAGGACACATAAGGACGAACAAAACCATAGACCGCTTCCTGCGTCAGACGGCTATTGGCGAGGGATAACAAGAGATCACTGTCACTTTGATAGCGCTGTTCCAGACTGGCTTGTCGCCCCGCTGCCACCGCCTAGAATTGTTGATGCACACTGTACTCGACGCTTTGCCTGGCTTGCTTAAGCGCTAACCAACCGGTTGCACCGGCAGAAATGGTTACCGCAATGATGGTAAGCAACGAGGCTCCCAACATGAGTTTGGTGGCAATTTTCATATCCGCTTACCTGACGCTGCTTTTATCGGCGCAGGCTAACGCTCAATGATGACAGTTGTATGACACTGCACCATTTGGCTTGACATATGATTTTCCATATATATGATCATCCGCATACATGGAGGCGTTATGCAAAACCCGATTGACTTCTTTAAAGCGCTGGCCGATGACACCCGCTTGCAGATGCTGCTGCTGATCCAGCAGGAAGAAGAGCTCTGTGTCTGTGAGCTGATGGCAGCGCTCAATGAACATCAACCAAAAATCTCCCGTCATCTGGCGCAGCTGCGAAAGCAGGGCATTTTGCAAGACCGTCGGCAAGGTCAGTGGGTCTTTTACCGGCTGGCCGCCTCGCTAACCCCATGGGAGCAACAGGTGCTGCAAAGCACTGCTCAGCACCAAACATCGTATTTAGCAACTGCCAATCTGCGCCTGCAACACATGGGCACGCGGCCAGAGCGTAACCAACAATGCTGTTAAGCTTTCACTGTCATGGAGCCCACTATGGGAAATTTTGAACGGTATTTATCACTCTGGGTTGCCTTGTGCATCGCTGGTGGTGTGTTGCTGGGCAATCTGGCGCCTCAGGCTTTTGGCCAGATTGCGGCGCTGGAATACGCCAATGTCAATCTGGTGGTCGGTGTCTTTATCTGGGTCATGATCTACCCGATGATGGTGCAAATTGATTTTGCTTCCATCAAAGATGTCGGCAAAAAGCCTAAAGGGCTGGTACTGACGCTGGTGATGAACTGGCTGATCAAGCCCTTTACCATGGCAGCGCTTGGCTGGTTGTTTTTCAAAGTCTTTTTTGCCGGCTGGGTTGATCCGCAGTCGGCCAATGAATACATCGCTGGCATGATTCTACTGGGGGTCGCCCCCTGCACCGCCATGGTGTTTGTCTGGAGCCAACTGACCAAAGGCGATGCCAACTACACGCTGGTGCAGGTCTCGGTAAACGACATCATTATGGTGTTTGCTTTTGCGCCGCTGGCCGCCCTGCTGCTGGGTGTCAGTGATATTCATGTACCCTGGGAAACCCTGCTGCTGTCGGTCGGGCTTTATGTGGTGCTGCCGCTGGTGGCTGGGGTACTAACCCGGCGCTCTTTAGAGCGAACGGGTGAGCCCCGGCAGCTGCAGCAATTTTTAGCCCGGTTAAAGCCCTGGTCAATGATTGGTTTACTGGCCACTGTGGTGTTGCTGTTTGGCTTTCAGGCGCAAACCATTTTGAACCAGCCCATGATCATTGGTCTGATTGCCATCCCGTTGTTGCTGCAAACCTATGGCATCTTTGCCATCGCCTATGGCGCTGCCAAGTGGCTGAAATTACCGCACAATGTGGCTGCACCGGCCTGTATGATCAGTACCTCGAACTTTTTTGAACTGGCCGTCGCTGTGGCGATTTCGCTGTTTGGCCTGCACTCCGGTGCCGCACTGGCCACTGTGGTCGGTGTACTGGTGGAAGTGCCGGTCATGTTATCGCTGGTGTATTTTGCCAATAAAACCCGGCACTGGTTTCCAACGCCGAACGCATCCTCATCCGAATCTTCAGGAGCATCATCATGACCATCAAAGTAGGAATCAACGGCTTTGGCCGTATTGGCCGGCTGGCACTGCGCGCAGCCTTCGACTGGCCGGAATTTGAGTTTGTCCGCATCAACGATCCGGCCGCCGATGCGGCCACCTATGCCCATTTGCTGAACTTCGACTCTGTGCATGGCATCTGGCGGCACAATGCGACGGCCGACGGAGAAAGCATGCTGATTAACGGCCAGCGCATTCTGGTCAGCGCCAACAAAGCCATCGGCGATACCGATTGGTCGGATTGCGATCTGGTGATTGAAGCCTCCGGCAAAATGAAAACCGTCGCCGTGCTGCAAGCTTATCTGGCTCAGGGCGTGAAACGGGTGGTGGTCAGTGCGCCGGTAAAAGAAGCCGGAGCGCTCAATGTGGTGATGGGCGTCAATCAGCAGCGCTTTAACCCGGCCGAGCACCGCATTGTGACGGCAGCTTCCTGCACCACCAACTGCCTGGCTCCGGTGGTCAAGGTCATCCATCAGTCGCTTGGCATTAAGCATGGTTCCATCACCACCATTCATGACTTAACCAATACCCAGAGCATCATGGATACACCGCACAAAGATCTGCGCCGTGCCCGCGCCTGTGGCAGCAGCCTGATCCCAACGACCACCGGCTCGGCCACCGCCATCATTGAAATTTTCCCGGAGCTAAAAGGCCGGTTGAATGGCCATGCCGTGCGGGTGCCGCTGACCAATGCCTCCCTGACTGACTGTGTGTTTGAAGTGGAGCGCGCTACCAGCGCCGAAGAAGTGAATCAGTTGCTGAAAACCGCCGCCGAAGGTGAGCTGAAAGACATTCTGGGCTACGAAGAGCGGCCGCTGGTATCGATTGATTACAAAACAGACCCACGCTCCAGCATCATTGATGCGCTGTCCACCATGGTGGTGAATGGCACCCAGGTGAAAATTTACGCCTGGTACGACAACGAGTGGGGCTACGCCAACCGTACCGTTGAGCTGGCCAGACTGGTGGGCCTGAGCGATCAGCCCAACAGCCAAGCCGGAGCCTGATGCCATGCTAAGCCAGCTGAGTCCGGCCATTCGCCAGTATTTAGTTGTTACTGGCAATTACTGGGCTTTTACCCTGACCGATGGCGCGCTGCGCATGCTGGTGGTGTTGCACTTTTACAGCCTGGGCTACGATGCACTCAGCATCGCCATGCTGTTTTTGTTCTACGAGTTTTTCGGCGTGGTGACCAATCTGGTCGGCGGCTGGCTGGGTGCCCGCATTGGTTTGAATAAAACCATGAACATCGGCTTGCTGCTGCAAGTGCTGGCCTTGTCGATGTTGCTGCTGCCGGCCGAGTATTTAATTGTGCCTTGGGTGATGGCCGCTCAGGCGCTGTCCGGTATTGCCAAAGACTTAAATAAAATGAGCGCCAAAAGCAGCATCAAGCTGCTGGTGGCTGATGCCGAGCAAAGCACCCTGTACAAATGGGTGGCCATTTTAACCGGCTCGAAAAATGCACTGAAAGGGGTTGGCTTTTTTATCGGCGGCTTGCTGCTGGCGCTGATTGGCTTTTGGTGGGCCATTTTTAGTATGGCCACGCTGCTCAGTCTGATCTGGCTGCTCAGCATCAAGTTGCTGAAACGCGACCTTGGCAAAAGCAAAGCCAAGCCCAGGTTTCGTGACATGCTGTCGAAAAGCCGTGCCATCAACCTGCTGTCGGCTGCCCGGATGTGTTTGTTCGCAGCGCGGGATGTCTGGTTTGTGGTGGCACTGCCGCTGTTTTTGGCCAGTCAGTTTGACTGGGATCACTGGCAGGTCGGTGGCTTTTTAGCGCTTTGGGTGATTGGCTATGGTTTTGTGCAAAGCCAGGCACCACAGCTGACCGGCAAAGCCAACAACAGCACGCCGGATGGCAAGCAAGCGGTGCTCTGGGCGCTGCTGCTGTGCGGTCTGCCCGCTGCCATTGCCCTTAGCATTGAGCTGAACTGGCAGGTCGGCCCGATGCTGATTGGTGGTCTGTTGCTGTTTGGCGCTGTCTTTGCCATCAACTCCTCCTTGCACAGCTATTTAATTGTCAGCTACGCCGGGCGCGATGGCGTTTCGCTGGATGTCGGCTTTTACTACATGGCCAATGCCATGGGCCGCTTAATCGGTACTGTGTTATCCGGCTGGCTCTATCTGCACGCGGGCCTTGAGGCCTGTCTCTGGGTGTCCAGCGCATTGCTGGTCGCGACAGTATTGATTTCGCTGGCGCTGCCGAAGCACAGTGACGCTGCCAAGGCAGCACTTTAACAGCGGATCCGCTTGATCTTCTGCCAACAACCACTAAAATACTGTACATATAAACAGTTATTTTAGTGGGCAATCGGATGGCAGCAGTAAGCTTTCGCAGTGAACAAGGGTTGGAGTGGCTGGGCGCACCCGATGCCGCCAGCAGCCACGCCTTGCCGATGTATTTAAATACCGTAGCGGCGGGCTTTCCTTCGCCGGCGCAGGATTATCTGGAAGGCTGTCTGGATTTGCACGAGCTGCTGATCAAGCACCCCACTGCAACCTTTTTTGTCCGCGCCCGGGGCGATTCAATGCGCGGTGCTGCTATTTTTGATGGCGATATCCTGCTGGTCGACCGCGCCTTGCAGGCACAACATCAGGATATTGTCATTGCCAGCGTCAATGGCGATATGACGGTCAAGCGCCTGTTGCTCAAACCCGAGCCGATGCTGCAAGCGGCCAACCCCAAGTACCCGCCGATAAGGCTGGACGAGGGCATCGATTTTGAGGTGTTCGGCGTGGTCAGCAGCGTGATCCATCAGCTCAGGCGCTAAGCCATGGCACAGCTGCCGCTTCCTGAGCGTCGTTTTGCGCTGGTCGATTGCAACAACTTTTATGCGTCTTGCGAAAAGCTGTTCCGCCCCGACTTAAAGCAGCGACCGCTGGTGGTACTATCCAACAACGACGGCTGCATCATTGCCCGCTGCGCCCTGGCCAAGCAGCTTGCTATCCCGATGGGCGTGCCCTTTCATCAGGTCAAAGCCCTGTTAAAACAACAGCAGGTGGCGGTGTTTTCCTCCAACTACGCGCTTTATGGCGATCTGTCGAGCCGGGTGATGCAAACCCTGGAACAGCTGGCCCCCAAAGTGGAGATTTACTCCATCGATGAGGCTTTTCTGGAGCTATCTGGCCTCGATTTTTGCCAGAACCTGAGTGACTTCGGCCAGCACATCCGCACCACCATCAAACAGCAATTGGGCTTGCCGGTTTGTGTCGGCATCGGCCCCAGCAAAACCCTGGCCAAGCTGGCCAATTACGCCGCCAAGAAATACCCGCAGTTTGAGGGGGTGCTGGATCTTACCGAACCGCACAAACGACTGCATATCCTGGCCAGAACACCGGTGCAAGAAGTCTGGGGTGTTGGCCGCAAGCTGGCCGAGCACTTGCACGCCATGAAGATCGAAACCGCACTGCAATTGGCACGGGCCTGCCCACAACAAATGCGCAAGAAATTCTCGGTGGTGCTGGCCCGCACCGTCAATGAGCTGAACGGCCTTGCCTGCCTGGCGCTGGATGAGGTGCAAGAGCCCAAGCAACAAATTATCAGCAGCCGCAGCTTTGGCCAGCGTGTGACCGACAAAGGGGCCATGCAGCAAGCGATTAGTCTGTACCTCAGCCGGGCCGCCGAAAAGCTGCGGGCCCAACAGAGCCTGGCGCGTCGGCTCAGTCTCTTTATTCGCAGCAGCCGCTTTGAACAAAAATCACCCTTTTTCGGTGATCAGGCCAGCCTGGAACTGGCTACCCCCAGCAACGACAGCCGGGTATTGCAACAGGCAGCGATGCAGCTGCTGGACCAAATCTGGCGCCAGGGCCCGGCCTATGCCAAAGCCGGCGTGGTGCTAAGCGATCTCTGCGCCATGCAAGGGCTGCAAACCCAGCTATTTGCACCGCCTCCTTCGGAGCGCAGCCAACGCTTAATGGCCGCCATCGACCAACTGAACCAAAAACACCGCGGCAGCGTATTTATCGCCCGGCAAGGCAAAGATGGTGACTGGCAAATGCAGCGTCGTTTTTTGTCGCCAGCCTACACCACCCGCTGGGATCAACTACCAGAAGTTCGCTAAAATACTTCAGGTTCCATACCGGGTAGCTGCTACACTCATGTGAGGTGCCAACACCTCTTCAACATGCTTCATGCCGTCAGGAGCTTTTTATGCCCAAGTTTCGTCAACAAGCGTTCCAAATTGCCCTTTATGTCAACTGCGGCTTGCTGGTGCTGGCCTTTTTATTGGCCTTTTTGCACAACACCTGGTTGCTGGCTTTGTTTATCGGCGTGCCCGCCGTGGCCTTTCCCTTTTGGTTGCAACAGAGCTTGGGCGATCATCCATTGGCACGCATCAGCTATGGCATCAGCTTTATGCTGTTTTGTGCGCTGCACATTCAGCAAAGCATGGGCATGACCGAAGTGCACTTTGGTATTTTTGTGCTTTTAGCCGTGTTGATTGCATTTCGGGACTGGCTGGTTATTCTGGTAGCAGCAGGCGTCATCGCCGTGCATCATTTGCTGTTTATGTGGTTGCAAAGTAGTGGTCAGCCGGTCTATCTGGTACCGGATTCGGATGCAACCTTCAGCATTGTGATGATCCATGCCGGCTATGTGGTGGTCGAGGCCATCGTCTTGATGCTGATTTGTCGCCACAGCTACAAAGAAGCCATGGTCGGTCAATTCTTTATGACCAGCTCGCATCAGATGCTGAACGAGCAAGGTGAGATTTTACTAAGCACCCCAAAGCCAGCTGTATATTCGAAATTAATTGAGCGCTTTGTCCAGGTGATCGGTACCATTCAGCAGACAGTTCACACCATTGATGACGTCGCCAAACAACTAAATAGTGAATCGGATGAACTGCTGCAGCAAGGCAGTTCGCTGGCCGAGCGGATGACACAAAAAATGAAAGAGGTGGAGCGCATAGCTTCCGCCACCGAACAAATGTCGGCCAGCATTCAGGAGCTGGCAGAACTGGCTAATCAGGTGGTGTCACTGGCACATGACTCTGATCAGGCGGCAGGCTCAGGCCAGGCGTCCATTACCACCACCATCGAAACCATACAGGCGCTGGCTGATAACCTGGCAGCTTCCCGCCAAAAAGTGCACGGCATGGCAGAGTCCACCCAGGAGATTAAAGGGGTGCTGGATGTGATCCAGGGCATTGCCGAGCAAACCAACCTGCTGGCACTGAACGCAGCCATTGAAGCCGCCCGAGCTGGCGAGCAAGGTCGTGGTTTTGCGGTAGTGGCCGACGAAGTGCGCACCCTGGCATCCAGAACCAACAGCTCAGCCGGTGAAATTAAAGGTATGATTGAGCGGATGGTGCAAAGCAGCCAGCAATCGGTAGAAGCCGTCGATCAATGCCTGAGTCAGCTGGAGCAAACCAAAGCGAGTGCCAGCGACAGTGGTGAACAGCTTCGAGCCATCTTGCAGCAGGTGCAAAGTGTGCTGCAATCGGCAGAGATCATGTCGACCACCCTAAGCCAGCAAGGTCAGGCCAGCCAGGAAATTGCCGAGTCGGCGCAGGAGTTAAGTACCATGGCGATCGAGCAACAACAGCAGGGCCAACGCGTAGTGGATGTTGCCCAAGGCGTAAAATCCGCCTCCGATACCCTGGCCATTGAAATGAAACGGTTTAGTCATTGAGATGAAAGTTGCATTGAGTTCGCTGATGCTACTTGGCTGGCTGCTGCTAAGTGGTCACTTGCTGTGGCAGGATCAACGCAGTGTGGTAGGCATTTTTGACCCGGAGCAGCGCTGGCAGCAACAAGGCACAGAAGGCCTTATTCTCAACAGCTTGCTCGCAGCATCGGGCGGGAACTCTATGCAACTGCTGCATGTGATCGACCCTGCTTGCCGCTGCCATCGTCAGCAGCAACAACACCAGCAAGCACTGCAGCAAAGCTTTGCAGAGATCCCGCACTACACCCTGAGTATTGCTGAGGCCCGGCAGCTGGGATTAAGCATACCAGCAGCGCCAATGGCTATTTTACTGAACGGTGAGGAACTGGTGTACGCCGGTCCGTACTCGGTGGGGCCCATTTGCGGCTCTGGCGATGGCTGGATAGAGCGATTACTCCGCGGTGAGGTCCAGCTGGCTGGCGGCTGGCTGAATGGCGAAAGCAGCAGCTGTCGCTGCTTACAGTCGGTCTAAGGCGTCGTCCGAATCAAAGCCAGAATAATACCGCCACCAAGCTGGCAGCCAGGCAGTAGTACAGCATCGGCAGCAGAGTATAACGAATAATATCACCTTCACGGCCACTTAAATTGACCACGCTGGCGGCGGCTACCACATTGACCACACAGATCATATTGCCAGCATTGGCACCCAGCAGTTGCAATCCCAGCACCAGTGTCTCCGGCACAGCCGCTTCGGCGGCGACCGCTTGCTGGAAAGACGCAAACATCATATTGGAAAAGGTCGCCGAGCCGGCCAAAAAGGACCCCAAAGCACCAATTAAAGGCGCAACCCAGAGCCAATAATCGGCCAGATGCAGCGCAGCGACCTGCGCCAACTCAAACGGCATCGCCGCAAGGCCAGCGTCATTGACACCGGATTGCAGGAAAATCCGCACCATCGGCACCGAAGCCATCAGGGCAATGGTGGCCGGCCCCAGCCGGGCCAGATTGTCGCGCCCGGCTTGTTGCACCATGCGCCAGGGGCTTTGCTGCTTTGGATTCTGGTGCAGCCAGAGTGTCAGCAGCGCCACCGCCAAAAAGAAACTGCCCGGCAAGTACAAAGGGGCCAGGCTGGCACTGATGTCAGTGCCCAGGATATTGGCCCAGCGCCATTCCAGGCTGCGCAACCAGCCTTGCAACGGCAGCTGCGGGATGCGGCTCAGCACCAACAGCAGCGCCACCAGACCATAAGGCAACCAGGCCCGCCACAGAGGCATGATCCTGTCCGATGTGGCCACCTGCTGCTGCAAGGCCTGGCTTTGTTGCTTATCCTCAGCAGAAAAATACCAGGGCGTTTTCGGCAACAAAATACCAAAGTGTGCCAAAGTGCTCATCAGCACCAGGCCGGTTAAGGCCCCCAAAATGGATGGAAACTCAGGTCCCAGCAACCAGGCCACGCCATAAGCGGGCACGGTAAAGGCTAAGCCACCCAGCAGCGCAAAAGGTGCCAGTTGCAAGGCTGGCCACCAGCTTTTTTCTTCGCTGAAAAAGCGGGTCAGGATCAAGCAAAGGATCAGTGGCAGCAAGGAGGCCACCAGCACATCAATGCCAATGGCGGTCAGCGCAATGGCTTGCAGTGCCTCCGGGCTAGCCCCTTCCATGCCCTGGGCCATGCCCACCAGCACCGGGGTTCCAACCGCACCAAAAGACACGCTGCTTGAATCGGCGATCAGTGCCAGCACCACCGCGGCCAACGGCGCAAAGCCCAGTGCCACCAGCAAGGGCGCAGCAATGGCGGCTGGGGTACCAAAACCCGCCGACCCTTCTAAGAAGCTGACAAAAAGCCAACCAATGAGAATGGTTTGCACCCGCCGGTCGGGTGAGAGTTTGGCAAAACCGGCCCGAATGGCATCCATGCCACCGCTGTAACGCAACACATTCAGCAGCAAGATAGCGCCAAACACAATCCATAAAATACTGACAGCAATCACACTGCCTTCCAGCATGGCAGCCAGCAACTGCTTTAGCGGCAGCTGCCAGACCCAAAGTGCCAGCAGCGCCGACACCAGTAAACTGAGTGGCATAGCACGGGTCGCCGGCAAACGCAGCAACACCAAAAGCACAAAAACGCTGAGCACCGGCATCAGGGCGGTCAGCCATTGCAACACAGTCATGATGAAATGCTATCCTTAGGGCGTGTTGACCTTGACCGGAAAGCCTGCCATGCGGTACAAGCTATCATTGGCGAAGATTTCTTGCAAACGGCCGGATTGGTATAAATAAGCCATACCTTGCTCATAAGCAGCCGCCAACTTTTGGCCTCGCTCGGTTGGTTGGAACACCACGTACAAAGGGGTTCGCTCACGCAACTGCTGTTGATGCACCCGGGCAGTCTCTGGCAGATTAAAGTGGTAACCAATAAACGCCTGAATTCGCCCAAGCTGCAACAAATCCAGCACCTGATCCGTGGTGCTAACTTCGTAAGATCGAATCACGATATCACTCAGATAACGCTCAAACTGGTAACCCAATAAAAAAACCACTGTCTGATGCTGCAGCTGCTGCAGATCCGTCATTGGCTCTAACGTGAACAGATAGATGGCATCATCGAAGTCCAAATGCCAACGAGGAAAAATCGCCTGTGCCATGTCTACCTGGGTTGCGCCAATCAATAACTCAGCGTTCTTTTGCTCAAATTGATGGCGGGCGCGTTTCCAGTTCGCAACCTCTGGCTGGATCTGGTAGCCGGAATGCAGCATGGCTTCCCGCACGATCTGCCAGTAAATGCCCTGCCCATCCGGCTCTGTATACCCCTGCCAAGCTTCGGCAACAGCAGTCAGTGGTTTCGACTGAGCTGATAATGCACAGCAAAATACCAGCATCAAAGCGGCCAGGTAACTGCGACCAAACACCATCGGCTTCTCCCATATAGGATGCACGTTGCTTGCTAGCTTAGTAATGATTTAACCCGAAATAAAGCCATAATGCTGCGCCACCCGGTCAAAATACTGCAGGCAGGTTTTGGCGTACTGGCGCTTTTCCACATAGCTGCCGGGGAAGAAGTTCTTCTTAAAGCCGTAGGCCACCATGTCCTTGAGTCGTTTGATTGGAATATCAAAGTGATCGAGCGCCAGCTGGTATTCATTACTTAAGGTGGTATTGGACACCAGACGGTTGTCGGTACAAATCACCGTCGCCATCCGGTTTTTCAGCATCTCGGCAAACGGATGCTGGCGGATATCGGCGATGGCCGGGTTGGTTTGTAAATTGCTGGTCAGGCAGACTTCAATGGCAATGCGCTTATCCGCCATAAAAGACGCCAGCCGCTGGCTGTAGGCTGCCGGATCGGCAATGGCCGGGTCCTGAATCCGCTCTGGTAAAAACAACGAATAGCCATGGCCAATCCGATCGGCATGGCACTCGGTAATGGCTTCAAACACACTCTCAGCGCCATAGGCTTCGCCGGCATGTACGGTTTTCAGCAAAAAGTGCTGATGGGCATAATCGTACACTTCTTTAAACTTGCTGGCCGGATAACCCGATTCCTGGCCGGCCAAATCCAAGCCGACAATGGGTATACCTTCATCATCACGCAGCCGCACGCTAGCCCGAACCAGCTCCATCGCCGCCAGTTTAATCACCTGCATCGGCTCAAAGTCGCGCATTAATTGAAACAGCTGGTCGTAATAAGGCGAAAAACCTTTGGCCGCAACCATCCGCATGGCGCAGTTGATGATGCCGTAGCGAAACGGCGGCTTGCCCTGCTCCACTACCGCGGCCGAGCTGTTGTACTCCAGCTCCGCCCGGTGTAAGCCCGCATTAACCGCCCGCATCACAGTATCAAAATCCAGTCCTTTGCTTAAATCCATCAGCAGCTGCGGTGCAAAACGCACTTCGATGTAATTGACCCCTTCAGCCAGATTATCCAGCGCTAGCTCGTAGGCGGCTTGAGTTAAATGATCGGCATCCCGCAGCACAGCGCAGGTGTATTGAAAGCCATGTAGGTATTCGCCCAGATTCTGATAGGCCGGCTTGAACACCTGGGCCTGCATCCCCTCTACCGTATCGGCCGGCAGCGGCACTTTCAGAGTTTTGGCCATAGCCAGCAGCGTATCCAGCCGTAAACTACCATCTAAATGCAGATGCAAATCGGCTTTGGGCATGGCGCGGATAAAATCGGTGGAATAACGTGGCATGGCAGCATCCTTTGGCAATAATGGCTTTAGTGTAGCCGCAAATACTCTGCTGCTGAAGGCAAAAGGCCAGTCATATCACTGACTGGCCTTGTTTTTATACCATCGCGTCACTTACTGCATGGCAACCCAGGCCGCACACCACCCCTCGTTGGCGACTAATTTCCCGGGGAAAATAGCACAAGGGCGCCAGTCAGCTTCTTCGCCCTGGATCAGGTTGCAGTTGTGGCAGTACTGGCCTTCCACTTCCGACTCGTGGGTGTAGCGCATTGCCACCGCCAGCGGATCATCCAGCTTTACCTTTTCAGCAGCAATGGCTCGTAAACTGACACCGCCAAGCGTCATTCCGATCAAACCGCCAGCGGAGAGCTTCAGAAACTGACGACGTTTTTCATTGGTATTTGACATGGTTAAACTCCTGCATAGTGTAAAAAGTAATTTTTCTAATTATTTGGTTATTTTACTGACGAAAGTATTGTTTGGTTTTGATACGGCGCAATAAACCAACTCATGAGCAAAGCATAGCTGCTATTTGGCAGGCTACCAAACCTGGATTGAGGTACAATAGATGACCATAAAACACCGCAGGAGTTTTTTGTGCAGGTCGATCACAGTTACGCGCGTCTACCCAGCCAGTTTTATCAGTCCTGGCAAGCCAGCCCTGTAGAGGCTCCCAATTGGCTGGCGTTTAATCAGCCACTGGCAGCGTACCTCGGACTGGCAAAATCCGAGCAGCGCACCGAGCTCGGCTTGCAGCAATTTGCCGGCAATAGCGTCCCCGCCTGGGCCAAGCCACTGGCTCAGGCCTATGCCGGTCATCAGTTTGGTCAGTACAACCCACAGCTGGGCGATGGCCGGGCGCTGTTGTTGGCCGAGGTGATTGCACAGGATGGCAAGCGCTTTGATGTGCAACTCAAAGGCGCCGGCCCAACCCCTTTCTCCCGCGGCGGTGATGGCCGCTCTGTCATCGGCCCGGTGATCCGTGAGTATTTGGTCAGCGAAGCCATGCAGGTGCTGGGCGTGCCCACCACCCGGGCATTGGCTGCCGTTGCAACCGGTCAGAATGTCTATCGGGATGAGCCCGTACCAGGCGCCATTCTGACCCGGGTCGCCAGCAGCCATATTCGCATTGGCACCTTTCAGTACATTGCAGCTTTGGGCAACCCCGGTTATTTGCGCCAGTTCGCCGATTATGTGATTGACCGGCACTACCCGGACTGCCAACAGCAGGACAATCCTTACCTTGCCTTCCTCGGGCAGGTGGTGACCAAACAAGCCACCCTCATCGCCCACTGGATGCGACTCGGCTTTATTCACGGCGTGATGAATACCGACAACACCAGCATCTCGGGCGAAACCATCGACTATGGCCCCTGTGCTTTTATAGATCAGTACCAGGCCGATAAAGTATTCAGTTCGATTGATCGGCGTGGTCGCTATGCCTACAGCAATCAGCCCCCGATAGCGCTGTGGAATCTGGCCCGGCTGGCCGAGTGCCTGCTACCACTGATTGACGCAGATGAAAAAGTCGCAGTTGAGTTAGCCACCGAAGCCTTGCAGCAATTTCAGCCGCAGTATGAAGCGCTGTGGCTGTCGCAGATGGCGGCCAAAGTCGGCATCACCGAGCCCAGTCCGGCCGACAAAGTCTTACTCGATGATTACCTGCACTTGCTGGAGCAACACCAGGTCGACTTTACCCTCGGCTTTCGCTACCTGAGTGATGAGCTGCGCCCAGCAGCCGATAGCAAAGCTCAAGCGCTTTTCGCCAACTGCACTGCATTCACCGAATGGCGCGAGCGCTGGCTGACACGACTGGCCCAACAGCCGCTTAGTCATAGCGAAATCACAGCGCAGATGGATGGCGTCAATCCGCTGCTGATCCCACGCAATCACTTAATTGCCAAAGCCATCGAGCAAGCACAGGACCATGGCGACTTGCGCTTATTTCAGCGTCTGCAACAAGCCTGGCAGACACCTTTTGCCAGCATTGCCGATGCGGATTTAATCGCCCCGCCCAAGCCCGAAGAAGTGGTGCACCGGACTTTTTGTGGCACTTGAGATAACAAGCCAATAAAAAAACCTGCCAGGGCTTTCGCCTCTGGCAGGTTTTTTTTATTGCTCAGCCTATCTTACTGGCCTTTGATTTCGCTACGGCCTTTGTAGATGGCTTTGTCGCCCAGCTCCTGCTCGATACGCAACAGCTGGTTGTACTTGGCAACGCGATCCGAGCGGCACAGCGAGCCGGTTTTGATTTGACCGGCCGCAGTACCTACTGCCAGATCGGCGATAAAGGCATCTTCGGTTTCACCGCTGCGGTGCGAAATTACAGCGGTAAAGCCGGCGTCTTTGGCCATTTTAATCGCCTGCAGGGTTTCGGTCAGCGAGCCAATCTGGTTGAATTTGATCAAAATGGAGTTGCCGATGCCTTCTTCGATACCCCGGGTCAGGATCTTGGTGTTGGTGACAAACAAGTCATCACCCACCAGCTGCACCTGATTGCCGATTTTCTGCGTTAAGTCTTTCCAGCCGTCCCAGTCGCTTTCATCCAGACCATCTTCAATCGAGACGATGGGGTATTTCTGGGTTAAGTCAGCCAGGAAATCGTTAAAGCCGAACGAATCAAAGCTCTTGCCTTCCCCCGACAGCACGTACATATTGTCTTTGTAAAACTCAGAGGCAGCGCAGTCCAGCGCCAGCGTGATGTCTTTGTTCATTTCGTAGCCGGCCGCTTTGACCGCTTCGACGATCACTGCTAAGGCTTCTTCGTTCGATTTCAGATCCGGGGCAAAACCACCTTCATCACCGACGGCTGTATTCAGGCCGCGCTGTTGCAGCTCTTTTTTCAGCTGGTGGAAAATCTCAGCGCCCATCCGCAGGCCTTCGCTGAAGCTCTTAGCGCCAACTGGCTGGATCATGAATTCCTGAATATCGACGTTGTTGTCGGCATGCTCACCACCGTTGATGATGTTCATCATCGGCACCGGCATTGAGTACTGGCCCGGGGTGCCATTTAAATCGGCAATGTGCTGGTACAGTGGGATTTGCTTATCGGCTGCGGCGGCACGCGCCACCGCCAGCGACACCGCCAGGATGGCGTTAGCACCCAACTTGCTTTTGCTCTCAGTACCATCCAGCTCGATCATAATGCGATCTATTTCAGCTTGCTGCTGTGCATCCTGTCCTACCAAGGCAGCTTTGATCGGGCCTGCGATGTTGGCCACCGCTTGCTGTACGCCTTTGCCCAGGTAACGGCTTTTATCGCCATCACGCAGCTCCAGCGCTTCGCGCGAGCCGGTCGAGGCACCGGATGGGGCACAGCCACGGCCGATAATGCCGCTGGTTAAAATCACATCCGCTTCCACGGTCGGGTTGCCACGCGAGTCGATGATTTCACGGGCAATGATGTTGGCAATCGTAGACATAGTAATTTCCCTGTAGATAAAACAACAAAGCCGCACTCAAAGAGCGCGGCCCGGATTTGTTAGACGCGTTGTTGCTTTTGGTGCTGGTGGCTGGCCGCCACAAAGCCCTCAAACAGTGGATGTCCATCCCTGGGTGTGGAGCAAAATTCCGGATGGAACTGGCTGGCCACAAACCATGGGTGGGTAGGGATTTCTATTATTTCCACCAGTTGGTTGTCGGCAGATAGCCCGGATACCACCAGGCCTGCTTCTTTGAGTTGAGGTAAAAAATGGTTGTTCACTTCGTAGCGATGACGATGACGTTCCTGGATCACATCCTTACCGTAAATCGCCCGCGCTTTGGTGCCTTTCACCAGATTACAGGCCTGGCTGCCAAGGCGCATGGTGCCGCCCAAATCGGAGTCTTCGCTGCGGGTTTCCACCGCACCATCAGAGTCCAGCCACTCGGTGATCAAGCCCACCACCGGATGAGTGCTGGCTTTGTTAAACTCAGTGGAGTGCGCATCGGCCATGCCAGCGACATGACGGGCGTATTCAATCAGTGCCACCTGCATGCCAAGGCAAATACCCAGGTAGGGCACATTGTTTTCACGGGCGTACTGAGCCGCTTTAATCTTGCCTTCCACGCCGCGCTCACCAAAACCACCCGGCACCAGAATGCCATCCAGCCCAGCCAGAATAGCGGTGCCTTTGCTTTCGACATCCTGCGAGTCAATGTACTTGATGGTGACGGTTAAGCGGTTTTTCAGGCCGGCATGCCCCAGCGCTTCATTGACCGATTTGTAAGCATCCGGCAGCTCCACGTACTTACCGACCATACCAATGGTGACTTCACCGGTCGGGTTGGACTCCTGATACAGCACCTGCTCCCACTCGGCCAGATCGGCTTCTTTGCAGTCGATGTGAAAACGGCGGGCAATCAAATCGTCCAGCCCCTGCGACTTCAGCAAAGCCGGGATCTGATAAATGCTGGAAACATCTTTTAAGCTGATCACCGCTTTTTCTTCCACATTGGTGAACAGGGCAATTTTCGCCCGCTCATTGGAAGGAATGGCCCGATCGGAGCGGCAGACCAGAATATCCGGCTGGATACCGATGGAGCGCAGCTCTTTCACCGAATGCTGAGTCGGTTTCGTTTTGATTTCACCGGCGGTACCCAGATATGGCACCAGCGTCAGGTGCATAAACAAAGTACGCTCACGGCCAACTTCGGTCGCCAACTGACGGATGGCTTCTAAAAACGGTAAGGATTCGATATCGCCCACGGTGCCACCAATTTCCACAATGGCAATGTCGTGGCCTTCGCCACCGGCAATAATGCGGGCTTTGATTTCGTTGGTAATGTGCGGGATCACCTGAATGGTGGCGCCAAGGTAGTCGCCACGGCGCTCACGGCGCAATACGTCGGCGTAGACAGCACCTTGGGTGAAGTTGTTGCGCTTGGACATCTTGGTGCGGATAAAGCGCTCGTAGTGACCTAAGTCCAAGTCGGTCTCGGCACCGTCTTCGGTGACATAGACTTCACCGTGCTGGATGGGGCTCATGGTGCCAGGATCCAGGTTGATGTAAGGGTCTAGCTTCAGGATGGTGACGCATAAACCGCGCGCTTCCAAAATGGCTGCCAACGATGCTGCTGCGATGCCTTTACCCAGGGAGGAAACCACCCCGCCCGTCACAAAAATATACCGTGTAGTCATGAGACCCCTAGACGACGTTAATGAAAGCGAAGATAACCAATGGCCCCAAACATCAGCAACGACAAAATCACCCACAGCATGGGTGTTGCTTACGATGGAAATTTGGTATCAGGACGGGAGGCAAGTATAGCAAAGCAAAGCCTGCGGCTCAATGCTGTTGCAGGGAAAATCGCCAGGCCTATTCAACTGACGATAATACGGGTAATTAATGGACAAGAATTTGAATGTCTTGATTACTTTGAATCAGGTCCAGCTCGCCTTTTTTAAAGAGCTCAAAAATATCATAGTGCACCATCGATGCTTGCTGTTGTATGGGGCAACCACGGGTCAGATGCTCTACTTCAGGTTTCTGCAAACCAGAAAGCGCAATAGCCTGACCTTCCTCCTCAGAGACAATCAGCAGCTCATCTAAAAAACTAGCCCTTTCAAAGTGCATCTCTTTTATAAACAAGGAGTAAATGTTGAAATTACTGTTTTGTGCTTTATGCCGAAGCAATAGCACTTGCGTATCTTCTGAGCGATTCAGCTCTACGTAGTAAGCAGTATTCTCGCCATCGTATGTCGTAAACAGTATGGATGCAGGACTCCAACTGTTAATACAGGAGTCATCATTTTGATTACGGTATTCATTCTCTGCAATTTTCACAAATCGTTCCGGAATCAACCATGGGCAACCCATATAATTGCGCTCCTCAGCGGACAATCCCAAAGAGAAAGACAAAGCGATATACAACAGGGCTCTTAACACTTTCATGGCTTAAGCTCCCGTACAATATTTTTATCAAAATAATGGATAGTTTCTATCCGGCAAACAGAGTTGCACTCCCACCATACCGCAATTGCCATAGGGTACTGACTCGCAACGGCCGTAGGCCCCAAGATTTTTGTTACCATTCCAACCCCACCAGCATATGAGCCAGAGATGATAATAGGTGTTTGAGCTTGAACAACATCTGCATTAAGCAGTTCCACTGCTAAGTTTCTTAGCAATAGTACCTGCATATTTAATTGCTGCTGCAGCTGTCTGTCATTAAATCTTTCTGTGCTCAACCCTTGCCAGAGCAGTAACTGTCTAAAATCAGCGATGCTCATTTTTGAAAGCCGGTTCATTTCAGCTACTGTTGCATTTCGCATTCTGGCAGCAGTGACTCGGTTTACAGTTAGAGAGGAGTCTTGAAGACTGGCTTTAGCAACTTCGGCCTTTTTTCGCTCTTTGTTGCTTAATCTTGGTGTTATTGAGGCACCACCTACCAAAACATTTAGCGTAACCATAAAAAACATCCATGAAATTTACAATTAACCAAATGGTATCAATAAAAAATCATAACATCAACAAAGTCCATATTCAGTTTCTGTTCTTAATCAGCTCCCACAGCCCATCCATTTCAGCCAGGTCGCTTTGCTGCGGGGTTTTACCCAGCTTGGCCAACTCTTCTTCCACCGCCCGAAAACGGCGTTCGAACTTGCTGTTGGCCTGGCGCAGCACGCCTTCTGGTTCCAGCTTGTGCTTGCGTATTACATTGACTAGGGCAAACAATAGATCACCGAGCTCTTCGGCCAACTCCGGGCTGTCTGCGGGCAGCTCTTCGACTTCGGCCACCTCTTCTTTGACTTTATCCCAGGCGCCATTGACATCGCTCCAGTCAAAACCAACATTGGCGCAGCGTTTTTGTAGTTTGTAGGCACGGCTTAGTGCCGGCATGGCGGCAGGAATGTTGTCGAGCACACTGTGCTGACCGCTGGCTTTACGCTCCTCGCTTTTCAGGGCCTCCCAGTTTTGCAGCACCTGGTCGGCATCATCGGCTGTGGTATCAGCGAACACATGCGGATGACGGCGCACCAGCTTGTCACAGATAGCCTGCACGCAGTCACTGAACTGAAAGCGGCCTTCCTCTTCGGCCATGCGGGCGTAAAACACCGTTTGAAACAGCAAATCCCCCAGTTCGTCTTTTAAGTCGTCATAGCTTTGCCGTTCGATGGCATCGGCCACTTCGTAGGCTTCTTCGAGCGTATAGGGCACGATGCTGCTAAAGGTTTGCTTGATGTCCCAGGGACAGCCGTGCTCCGGGTCCCGCAATCTGGCCATAATGGCCAGTAAATCATCCATTTGGTAAGACATTCATTGGCTTCCGTTAATTTTGATGACAGCGGCGGGCTTCCAGCACATCCGGTACCTGGCTGACTTTGCTCAGCAACTTGTTCAGCGAGTCCTGGTTGTACAGCTCCAGCGTCATGTTGATCACCACGCTCTGTTCTTTGATATTGGAGTAGCTGTTCATCTGAGTGACATTGGCCTTTTCATTGGCCAGAATGCTGGTGATATCACGCAGTAAGCCGTTGCGATCATGCGCCAGTATACGGATATCAACCGCATAGCCCGAGGCGTACTGATCACCCCAGGTGGCGTCCACCACCCGCTCCGGATGCTGCGCTTCCATCAGTCTGAACTGGTCGCAATCATCCCGGTGTACCGCAATACCACGGCCCTGGGTAATGTAGCCAATGATGGCATCGCCAGGCAGCGGCTGGCAGCACCCGGCCATATGGGTGAGCAAATTGCCCACACCCTGCACCACCACATCGCTTTGCACCCTGGGCGCACTGGGCTTTTGCTTCAGCCGCGGGTCGATTTCCGGTTCATTGGTTTTTGGCTGCTGACTTTGCAGGTAATGCACCACCTGTGTCAGTTTGATGTCACCGCCACCAATGCCCACCAGCAATTCATCCATGCTGTTGACATTAAAGCGCTGCAGCACCTTGGCCGGATGCTCCATCGGCAAGTTCAGCTTGGCCAGTTCACTATCGAGCAAGTCACGGCCGGCAGCCAGGTTTTTGTCTTTATCCTGCTGGCGGAACCAATACTGTACCTTAGAGCGGGCGCGGCTCGACTTCAAATAGCCTAAGTGCGGATTTAACCAATCCCGACTGGGGTTTTGCTCGCGGCCAGTTAAAATCTCCACCTGATCGCCGGTTTTCAACTGGTACGTAAAGGGCACGATACGGCCGGATATTTTGGCGCCAATGCAGCGATGCCCTACACTGGAATGCACGTAATAGGCAAAATCCAGTGGCGTGGAACCAAGCGGTAAATCGACGATATCGCCTTTAGGGGTAAACACATAGACCCGGTCTTCAGTCACCTGGTTGCGCAGCTCTTCAGCCAGATCGGCGCTGTCGACCAACTCCTCCTGCCATTGCAACAGTTTGCGTAGCCAACCGATTTTTTCATCGTAGCCTTCGCGGCCATGCTGCGAGCCTTCTTTGTATTTCCAGTGTGCGGCGACCCCCAGTTCAGCATCTTCGTGCATCTGACGGGTACGAATTTGAATTTCCACCGCCCGGCCCTGAGGGCCTATCACCACGGTATGAATGGATTGATAGCCGTTTTGCTTGGGGGTGGCGATGTAATCGTCAAACTCGGTCGGCAAGTGCCGCCAGGAGGTATGCACCAGGCCAAGCGCTGCATAACAATCCTGCACCCGCTCGGTGATAATACGGACTGCCCGGATATCGTACAGCTGATCAAAGGCCAGCTGCTTTTTCTGCATTTTTTTCCAGATGCTGAAAATGTGCTTAGGCCGGCCATAAACTTCCGCTTTTAAGCCAGCCTCTTCGATTTTCCGCTCAACCTGAGCAACAAAATCCTGCATAAACTGCTCACGGTCGAGCCGCTTTTCTTCCAGCAAGCTAGCAATTTGTTTGTACAGTTGTGGGTGCAGGTAGCGAAAGGCTAAATCCTCCAACTCCCACTTGATTTGACCAATGCCCAAGCGGTTGGCCAAAGGGGCAAAAATGGCATTGGTTTCCTTGGCCGCCAATACCCGGGTTTCTTCATCGGCATTTTTGACATTGCGCAGCTCGCATATCTGGCTGGCCAGCTTAATCACCACCGCCCGCACATCTTCCACCATCGCCAGCAGCATGCGGCGTAAATTATCCGCTTGCTGGGGTTGCAGTGTCTGATTGGCGCCAAGGGGAATGCTGCGAATGGCTTCCATCTGCTTCACCGCCAGCAACATTGGCAGTACAGCAGGCGGGAAATTATCTTCAATGCTTTCCGCGGACAATAAGCCAGCATCAAACAGCGGGAACAGCAAGGCCGCCAGCAAGGCGTCTTTATCCATCCGCAGTTCAGACAGAATTTCCACCATCTCCCAGCCATCGCGCAGTTTAGGCTGATCATCACTGATGCCTTGCTGCAAGAACCAGGACTCGGCCGTTAACAGTGCATCGATTTTCTTTTCCGATAGCTTCAGGGCCGTTAAGCGGCTCAGCAATTCAGTGCTGTCGGTCCGGTGCACATGGCGAACGGTGACCATGGTTTTCCCCTTGTCGTCTCATACGGATATCAGTCAGGCTCTGACGACTGGGTAGCGCACACAGACACGCCGTAAACCCATCCATGGGGGCTGCGTTTTGCCATCCATGGCAAAAAGCGTCTGCTTAGCGTACCCAGTCATCAGAGCTGCTCACCGAGCGTAATAGCTCTCTTACTTAAACCTGCTCAAACAACGCCATCACTTCCAAATGGCGGGTTTGCGGAAACATTTCCACAGCTTTGAGCCGCGTCAGCCGATAGCCCTGCTGCAACAACTGACCAGCATCACGGGCCAGGGTCTCAGGATTGCAGGAAACATACAGCACTTTGCCGGCTCCCAAACGCGCTAACTGCTCAATAGCCCCACTGGCACCAGCCCGGGCAGGGTCCAGTAAAATTTTATCAAAGCGCTGGAGGCTCCAACCGCTGTCCGGCCAGGGTAAATGCAAATCCGCCCGCTCAAACTGCACATTGCTAAGACCATTGTTGGCCGCATTGGTTGCAGCCCGCTCAACCATAGCTGCCAGGCCCTCTACCCCAACCACTTCGGCTGCTTGCTGCGCCAACGGGAGGCTAAAATTACCAATGCCACAGTACAAATCCAGCACCCGATCCTGCGGCTGAATCGATAACCAGTCAAGTGCCGTTGCGACCATTTGTTGATTCACAGCAGCATTGACCTGAATAAAGTCATCGGGTTGAAAACTCAGCTGCAGCTGCTGCGATGTTAACGCGTAACTCAGGTCAGGCTCACTGTCTTGCCAGGCACTAAAACAGCCGGTCTCGGCCTCCCCAAACCAACGGGCTTGCGGCCAGCTGGCACAAAGTTGTGCTTTATCACTGGCAGGAAGCGGCGCGATATGGCGCACCACAACATACGCCACCCCATCGGCATCGATCAGATCCAGATGGGTAATGCTACGCCCTTGCTGCAATTGCTTGAGCACCGGCAGCAGTACCGAAAACACTGGCTGCAACACCGGGCTCAGCACCTGGCACTTCGTCAATGGCTGAATGCGAAAATCGCCTTGCTGGCGAAAGCCAAGCTGAAACACTTTTTTGCTTTGCTGGTACCAAACACCAAGCCGGGCTTTGCGGCGATAACCAAACTCCGGCCCTGTGATAGCAGCCTCCCAGGGCAATTGCGCAAGCCCCAGTTGATGACTCAGCAATTGCTCCACCGCCTGCTGCTTCCAGCGCAACTGCGCTTCAGGTTTGGCATGCTGCAACTGACAACCACCACACTGCTGATAATGTGGGCAGGCGGCAGGCTGTCTGTCCGGCGAAGGTTCCAGCACTTTTTGCAATTCGGCTTTGCTGAAGTTCTTTTTTTGGCTGCTAAGTTTTACTTGCACGGTTTCACCCGGCAAAGCACCCGGCACAAATACTATCCGGCCATCCAGTCGCGCCATGCCCTGCCCCAGATGATCCAGCGCATTAATGATAAGACGCTGGGCAGGCTTAACAACGACAGCTTTTTTTGCTTGATAAATGATGGCCATAGCCAAAGACCCTTGTAGGCATTTTCAGAAGGTTGTGTCATGATAGCTGAATCAACGATCTATTGTAGCAAGCCGCTTTCGCCATGACGACTCTTGCGCTGCATCACCGCATTCTGTTGCTGATTGTTGCACCGACTTTTTTGATCAGTGCACTGCTTGGCCTTTACTTTACCCAGGCCCGTACGCAGGATGTGCGACACTTTTTAGAACAGCAAGCCAGCAACATTGCCGAGCCGCTGGCATTGGCCAGTGCTGAAGCGCTGGCACAAGGCAACCAGTATATGCTCGGGCAATTGCTGGATGTCAGTCATCGCAAAAACTCGCCACTGGTAAAAAGCATTGCCGTGTTTGATGCCCAGCATCAGCTGATCGCCACCAGCAACCACTATCCGGGTATTCATCAGCTGCAACTGAGCAACCAGCAAAATAAGCTGCAATTTACCGAGCTGCAAAGCGCTGCCGACTGGCTGATCATCCGAAGTCCGATTTGGCAACAAATTGAGCAAGCAAGCACACCACAACAACTGGGCTATCTGGCGGTCCGCTTGCAACGGGATAATCTGATCCTGGCCAGACAATCGTCCATATTGTCGTCCGTGCTGGCAGTTCTAGCAGCAATGCTGCTGAGCACTATCCTGGGCTGGCTGGCCAGCCGCAGCATTCACCGGCCTATCCAGCAGATGCTGCAGCAACTGCAACAAGCCAAGTCTTTGCCCCTACCAACGCCACAACAGGCAGAGTCCTCCAATGAGCTGCACCAATTGGCTCAGGGTATTGAGCAATTGATTCAATGCTGTCAGGAGCTGCAGGATGACATGCAGCATCAGGTTGAACAGGCAACGGCCGACTTGCAGCAAAGCATGGAGCAACTGGAAGTTCAGAGCATTGAGCTTGAACTTGGCAAACGCAAAGCGATGGAAGAAAACCGGCAGAAAACTGAGTTTCTCGCCAAAATGAGTCATGAGTTGCGCACGCCTTTAAACGGCGTGCTGGGATTTACCCGCCAACTACTAAAGACTCAGCTCAGTGCCAGTCAGTTCGATTACTTGCAAACCATTCAAAAGTCGGCCAATAGCTTGCTGGTGTTGGTCAATGATGTGCTGGACTTTGCCCGCCTGGAAGAGGGCCGGATGCCACTGAACCAACAGCCGGTATCCTTGCGCGAATTGCTGGATGATGCAACGGAGCTTTTGGCGGCTCAGGCATTTGAGAAACAACTGGAGTTGGCTCTGATTGTCGACCCCAGCTGCCCGGATGATGTGGTGGTGGATGCGACCCGCCTCACTCAGGTCTTGATGAATATTGCCGGCAATGCCATTAAGTTTACCGAGCGCGGCAGCGTGCTGATCAGGGTTCGGGCCAGTATTTTATCCGAGCACCAGTTAAGCTTGCATATTTCGGTGCAGGACACTGGCATTGGCCTAACCGAAGAGCAACAACAATACATTTTCCGCGGCAGCAGTCAGCACAAAGCCACTACCGGTAAACATACCGGTGCTGGCCTTGGCCTGATGATTTCACAAAAGCTGGTGCATGCCATGTCGGGTCATATCGGTGTGGATAGTGAGGCAGGCAAAGGAGCAACCTTCTGGTTCACCCTGGAGTGCAAACGTCATCCGACCACGGTGGCTGAGCCGCTGCCGCTTGAGCTGCTCGATGGCAAACGACTGCTGTATTTCGAGCCACAACAGTACTCACGCGAGGCATGCAGTAACCTGCTACTGAGCTGGGGACTCAACGTCACCCTATGCGCTACCCAGGCCCAACTGCAGCAAGCGCTTGCACACCAGCAACATTACGATTTTGCTTTACTTGGTCGCACCCTGTCACTGCACCAGCTGAATCAAATTCAGGAGCTGGTGCAACGTGTCAGGCCACAGGTTGATCATTGCTTTTTGCTGGTCAATACCCTCTCGCCTCACCTGCGTGAGGCCATTCAGCTTTCTGGTGCAGATGCCTGCTTATCCAAACCAGTTCATCACCGCAAACTGGCTTTGGTGCTTGCTCAGCCTTTTGTGGAGCAGAAAAACAGTGGTGCTGTCGCGTTAAAGCCAGCCAAAGCCAATTTGCGCGTGCTGGCAGTGGATGATAACGAGGCCAATCTCAAATTGATCCACACCTTATTATCGGAGCTGGTACTGCATGTCGATACCGCAGTGCAGGGTGCCGAAGCCTGGCAGAAAGCAACCCAACATCTGTATGACATGATTTTTATGGACATCAATATGCCGGTGATGGATGGTATCGAAGCCTGCCAAAAAATTCAGCAAAGCTCGCTGAATGAGCAAACACCGGTGATAGCAGTGACTGCGCATGCGGTTGCCGGTGAGCGTGAACGTTTGCTGCAGCTTGGGTTTGCAGATTTTTTAAGTAAGCCGCTGGATGAGCACATGCTGCAATTGGCCCTGCAGGAACACCTGCCGCTTAGCAAGCCCGCCCTACCAACCCGGCAAGAGCCTGCCATTCCGCACAGCAACTACATCGACTGGTCACTCTCGCTGCAACGTGCCGGAGGCAAGGCCGGGTTGGCCCTGGAAATGCTGCAGATGCTGTGCAGCTCACTGCCGGACTCTTACCAGCATATTCAACAAGCCTGGCAACAACGCGATGCAGAGCAACTGTTGCACCATGTGCACAAACTGCATGGCGCCACCTGTTACAGCGGCGTACCTCAACTGAAGCAACTGACAGAGCAATTGGAGACCCAGTTAAAACGTGGCCAGAGCCTGGAGCAGTTGGAGCCGGAAATGCTGGAGTTAGCGGATGTGGTGCAAGGCTTGCTGCAGGATCTGGCAGGCACCGAGTGGCACCAACTGGTTGCCATACCGGATGAACAAGCCTGAGTCAGCGCTCCAGCACTACGGTGGCACAGGCAAAGTCCTGTTCATCACTGATGCTAAGCCAGCAGTGCTGGATGCCACGTTGTTGAATTAACTCCAAACTGTAGCCATTGCAGCGAAGCAGTGGCGCTCCCAGCTCGTTATGGTCAATCTGAAACTGCTGCCAGGACACCCCCCGACCTATCCCAGTGCCCAGGGCTTTAGCGGCCGCTTCTTTGGCGGCAAAGCGCTTGGCCAAAAAACGGGCGGGCTGAGCATGACCGGCAAACTCAACCAGTTCTGCAGCGGTCAGCACCCGCTCTGCCAATGCCGGGCTGCGTGCCAGGCTGCGCTCAATCCGGCTGATTTGCACGATATCGGTGCCAAGCCCGGCAATGGCCATTAGCGGCGTGCCTCGGTCATCAGTTGTTTCATATCCGCTACAGCCGCATGCAAGCCGCTAAACACCGCCCGGGCCACGATGGCGTGGCCAATATTTAACTCGTACATTTCAGGGATGGCCGCGATGGGTTGCACATTGTGGTAATGCAGGCCATGGCCGGCATTCACGACCAAACCTTTGCTGTGCGCATAACGGGCCGCCTGCTGAATGCGAGCCAGTTCTTGCTGTTGCTGCTCGCCACTGCTTTCCGCATAACGGCCGGTGTGCAGCTCTATGTAAGGGGCACCTGCTGCCAGCACCGCATCGATCTGGTTCAGATCCGGGTCGATAAACAAAGACACCAGAATATTGGCCTCAGCAAGGCGGTGGCAGGCGGTACGGATTTTATCCAGCTGACCGGCCACATCCAGGCCGCCTTCCGTCGTCAGCTCTTCGCGCTTTTCCGGTACCAGGCAACAAAAATGCGGCTTCACATCCAGCGCTATGTTCAGCATTTCCTCGGTCACTGCCATTTCAAAGTTTAAGCGGGTGCTGATGGTTTGATTAAGCAGGTACACATCGCGGTCGATAATATGGCGGCGATCTTCACGTAAATGCACGGTAATGCCATCCGCACCGGCCTGCTCCGCGACCAAAGCGGCATGCACCGGCTCAGGATAATTGGTGCCACGGGCCTGACGTAAAGTTGCGACATGATCGATATTAACGCCCAAATAAATTGCCGACATTGCGGTCTCCTTAAGAATGATCGTCTTGCCACGGCACCTGCACGGATTCGGCGGTGCGCTTAGAAAAAAGCTCTTTGCTTTGCAATGGTTTATCACCAAGCAAGGGCTTTAACAACAAGCGGCTGATGTGCTTGGCAGCCTGCCGGCAACCTGGTTCTGACCAAAGCCCCTGACCAATTTGTTGCAAGAGTAAACCCGAAAAGCCCTGCTCGCACTGATCCCAGCCTTGCTCATGCTGCCAGCGATAACAAAGTTGCGGTTGCAGCGGCTGGCCCAAAGCATCCAACTGCCAGTCTACCGGTTGCCCAAGCTCAGCCAACAGTGCAAACTCAAACTGCCGCAACACAGGCTCCAGCTGCTCAAGCTGCGGTGGCCTGTGCTGCAGTTGCTTAAGCGCCGCCTGATAGAGCAAAAACAACTGCTCACTGGCCAGGTTATCCGGCCAAATCCGGCACAGCAGTTCATTCAGGTAAAAAGCGCAAAGCAGCGCCACACCACGCAGTGGCACTCCCGGTGCTTGCTCTTCAAGCTTTACGATGGTTTTTAATTCATGCTGGCCTGTCAGCTGCAGCGTAAGCAATTGAAAGGGTTGTAAGGGTTGCCGCTGCTTGCCACTGCGCTTTCGTACCACCGCAGAAAGACGGCCTAACTCCGGCAACAGCAGCTGCAAAATCACCTTGTGCTCTGCCAGCGGCCTGCTGTGCAGGATATAGGCCGCATGCCAGGGCGTTGCCAGGCTAGTTCTCGCCATACCCCAGGCTGCGCAAAGCGCGTTCATCATCAGCCCAGCCCGATTTGACCTTGACCCAGATTTGCAAAAACACTTTTTGCTCCAACAGGCGCTCCAGATCTTTCCGCGCCTCGGTGGCGATGGTTTTCACCCGCTCACCCTTATTGCCAATCACCATCCGCTTTTGACTTTCCCGTTCTACCAGTACCAAAGCAGCAATGTGGTACAGGTTCTCTTCCCACTTAAAACGTTCAATCTCCACCGTCACCGAGTAGGGCAATTCATCGCCCAAAAAGCGCATCAACTTCTCGCGTACAATTTCTGCCGCCATAAACCGCATCGAGCGATCAGTCACATAATCTTCCGGGAAAAAGAACTCACAGGCAGGCAACTGCTTTTGCACCAAAGCGCGCAACTCTGCGACATTTTTGCCATTTTTAGCAGAAACCGGCACGATTTCGAGGAAGTTCAGCTGCTGACCTAACCATTGCAGCTGCTGCATCAGCTTTTCTTTATCCGCCACCTGGTCTGTTTTATTCACCACCAGAATCACATCTTTTTTGGCAGCAATCAGTCGGTTTAGCACCATCTGATCGTCATCGGTCCAGCGGGTACCTTCCACCACAAAAAGCACCAACTCAACATCCAGGATGGAGCTGGCAGCAGCGCGGTTCATTAAGCGGTTAATGGCCCGCTTTTCTTCAATATGCAGGCCAGGCGTATCCACATACACGGTCTGTACCTGCTCACGGGTATCAATACCCAGGATCCGGTGTCGGGTGGTTTGTGGTTTACGTGACGTGATACTGACTTTCTGCCCAATCAACTCATTAAGCAGGGTGGACTTGCCCACATTAGGCCGGCCGACAATAGCGACCAGACCTGCACGGGTTTCAGGCGGTGAGGTTTCACTGTTCATATTGGATCTGCTCCAGCATTTTATGGGCAGCATCTTGCTCAGCCTTACGGCGCGAGCTACCACTGGCTTGCACCGGGGTTCGTCCATCAATGGTACAACTCACGGTGAAATACTGATTGTGCGCTTCACCAATCGTCTCTTCGACCTGATACACCGGCAGCGCCAAACGCCTGCCTTGCAAATACTCTTGCAAACGGGTTTTCGAGTCTTTTTGCTGCTGCGGTGTGATCTGTTGCAAACGGCTGGCAAACCAGAACAGGATCCGCTCTTTACAGACCTCAAGGCCAGCATCCAGATAGATGGCCCCTAAGATGGCCTCAAAGGCATCGGCCAGAATGGACTCGCGGCGATGACCACCACTTTTCATTTCACCGGGCCCAAGCCGCAGATAATCAGCGATGGATAACTCGCCGGCAATTTCTGCCAGCGTGACGCCTTTGACCAGGCTGGCACGCATCCGGGTAAGTTCGCCTTCTTTGGCATTGGGAAAATTCTGGTACAAGGCTTCTGCAATCACCATGCTTAAAATAGCATCCCCTAAAAACTCCAGCCGCTCATTATGACGCCCCTTGCAACTGCGGTGAGTCAGTGCCTGCTGCAGCAGTTCCGGCTCGGCAAATGAATGCCCGAGTAGCGGCATCAGACGGCTTAACGGGTTTTGTTCTTTTGTCATTTAGCGGATACGTCCCAAACGTTCAAAGCGGATGCCGACCGGTATCCAACGTGGTAATACACGATCTGGATTGTCGCTAAACTCGAAGCTCATCCAGATAAAGACCGCCTTACCCACCATCAAGTCCTCTTCGATAAAACCAAAAAAACGACTATCACGGCTGTTATCGCGGTTATCACCAACGGCAAAGTAATGGCCTTCAGGCACCAGCCACTCATCGATGGCCGTGCCGGCCTGGCGAAAATACTGGCCTTTTTGCTCCGGCAATGCAGCGGTCAGCAAAATATCGTACTGCTTGTCGCCAAACTGTTCGGTATAGCGTCGCTGCGGCAAACCCTGTTGAGTAAACTCGCCTTCCGCAGTAAAACTATAGCGTACTTGCTCCAGCCCAGGACATTGACCCTGATGCGCTTCAGTGCAGGCGCGCTGAATAAAAAACTGCTTATCACGGTAAATCACCCGATCACCCGGCAAGCCGATAATACGCTTGATGTAATCGAGCCGCGGGTTTTCCGGATACTTAAAGACCGCAATATCCCCATGCGAAGGGGTGTTGTTGCGGTACAGCGTTTTGCGAAAAACCGGATCCTTCACATCATAGGCGAATTTTTGCACCAAAATAAAATCACCCACCAGCAAGGTAGGCATCATCGAACCGGAAGGGATCTGAAAAGGCTCGAATAAGAACGAGCGCAACACCGTAATAATGGCAATGATTGGAAAAATGGAGCGTGCTGTCTCGGCCAGCCAGGGCTCTTTGGCGATCCGCTCTATGGTTTCTGGCGGTAGCTTGCCACCAGCGGCAGCGACTGCCTGTTCTACCTGCTCACGCCGTTTGGGAGCGAACAGCCGGGCATCCAGCAACCAAATCAAACCACTGGCGATGGTAAGCAGCACCAGAAAAATTGCAAAGTATCCAGCCATAAAGAGTCCTGTATTATTTATCCATCCGCAATACGGCCAGGAAAGCTTCTTGTGGCACTTCCACATTGCCTACCTGCTTCATCCGTTTTTTGCCTTCTTTTTGTTTTTGCAGCAGTTTTTTCTTACGGCTAACATCACCCCCATAACACTTTGCGAGGACGTTTTTACGCAACTGCTTCACGGTAGTGCGGGCAATGATGTGATTGCCAATCGCGGCCTGAATGGCAATATCAAACATTTGACGGGGGATCAGCTCTTTGAGCTTGTCTGCCAGTGAGCGGCCACGATTCTGGGCAAAGTCGCGATGGCAAATCATCGCCAGCGCATCAACCCGCTCGCCATTAATCAACACATCCACCCGCACCATGTCGGACTCCTGGAAGTGCTTGAAGCTGTAATCTAACGAGGCATAACCACGGCTGGTGGATTTCAAGCGGTCGAAGAAATCCATCACCACTTCCGCCATCGGCAGCTCATAGACTACAGCCACCTGACGGCCATGGTACGTCATGTTGACTTGGGTGCCCCGCTTCTCAATGCACAGCGTAATGACGTTGCCCAGATACTCCTGCGGTACCAGAATATGCGCTTCGACAATCGGCTCGCGGATTTCAGCGATATCATTCACCGCAGGCAAACTGCTTGGGTTATCGACCATCACCACGTCACCCGCCTTGGTTTTTACTTCGTAAATAACCGTCGGTGCTGTGGTAATCAAATCAAGATCGTATTCCCGCTCCAACCGCTCCTGGATGATTTCCATATGCAGCATGCCGAGGAAACCAATTCGAAAGCCAAAGCCGAGTGCACTGGAGCTTTCCGGCTCATAAAACAGTGAAGAGTCGTTCAGGCTCAGTTTGGCCAGCGCATCACGGAAATCTTCGTAATCGTCCGATGAAATCGGGAACACACCCGCATAAACCTGCGGCTTCACCCGCTTGAAACCAGGCAAAGGCGCAGTGGCCGAGTTTTTGGCCAGGGTTAAGGTATCGCCAACCGGGGCCCCCTTAATTTCTTTAATGCCGGCAATGACAAAGCCAACCTCACCAGTTTTCAATACCTGAGTTTCGGTGGCCTTAGGGCTGAAAATACCGATTTTATCGACATCGTACACCTGACCGGTCGACATCACCTTGATTTTATCTTTCTTGCTGATTTGACCATGCTTAACCCGCACCAGCGACACCACGCCCTGATAAGGATCAAACCAGGAGTCGATAATAAGTGCCTGAGTTGGTGCATCAGTATCGCCTTCCGGTGGCGGGATCTTTAGTACAATGGCTTCCAGTACATCTTCAATACCCAGGCCAGTTTTGGCCGAGCACTGCACCGCATCGACCGCTTCAATACCAATAATGTCTTCTACCTCGGCACTCACCCGCTCTGGATCAGCCTGCGGTAAGTCGATTTTATTCAGCACCGGCAGCACTTCCAGGTCCATCTCAATGGCCGTATAGCAATTCGCCACCGTCTGGGCTTCTACGCCCTGGCCAGCATCCACCACCAATAAGGCACCTTCACAGGCAGCCAGCGAGCGACTGACTTCATAACTAAAGTCAACATGGCCAGGGGTATCAATAAAGTTCAGCTGGTAAGTTTCTCCATCGCGGGCTTTGTAATGCAAGGTGACGCTTTGTGCCTTGATGGTAATGCCGCGCTCACGCTCCAGATCCATGGAGTCCAGAACTTGCTGTTGCATTTCACGGTCGGACAAGCCACCGCAATGCTGGATCAGACGATCCGACAAGGTGGACTTGCCATGATCAATGTGAGCGATGATAGAGAAGTTACGGATATGACTGAGTTTTGGCATAATGTCTCAAATTGTTCAAACGCTGCGCCCTGCTCTGCTGAGTAGCTCGTGCTTTCCAGACAGATGGCATGATTGGATTATCGGCGAATTGTACTCGATCCTGCTACGGCTGGCTATGTGATCTTGGCTGCCGTGACTTCGGCTTGCTGGTTCGTGACCGCCAGTTCCGGTAACACTTCCAGCAAAAGCACAGCGTTGCGTTCCAATCCTTTTGATAGTTTAGCTGCCAGATGGTAACCGGCCCACAGCAAGCCAAATGCAGCGCCAATCAACCACCACTCCGCCAAAGCAGGGAACCACCAGCTAAGTGCAACCACTCCGGACAGCATCAGCACCAGAGGCAGCAGGTACAAACTGAAAGCAGCCAGCAGCAATCGTTGCTCGGTCGTTCCTATCCGCACCATCTGACCTGGTAATAGCGCAATGTCGGTGACCAGGAAAAACTGACTGCGCTTCGGGGTAAAGGTTTTTGCGACGATGCCAGTGCCGCAGTCATCGCTGGCAGCGCAGGAGTTGCAGGTAGTCACTGGTGTGGTTTCTAACCAAACCCCGTCTGAACCCAGCTTTCGTACCGTGGCAACCTGCTCAATCATAGCGGACCGCATTGGCAATCTGGCGGGCAATCTCCAGCGTAACCGGCCCTATCACCGTCACATCAAATTGCTCTGTAGAGTGCACATAAATGGTGGTTGCACCATCACGGTATGCCTGAGGTGGTTGCTGGTTTGGTTGTTGCACAAATACCGATACCTGATGCAACCCATCGGTGAGCAACCAGTAATGCAGCAAAGGAACCCCCAGGCTTGGCACCACTAAGGGATCTTCAATCATCTTAAAGCCGGACGGTAGCCAGGCCAACTGGATGTCTGAAGCCAGCGGCGCTGATCCTCGCGGTTGCAGCTGTCGGTGATCCGGCGTCGGTAGTGGCAGTTCCAGCAAAGCTTGCAGCGATGCAGGCAACTCCGGGCTGATGTGCAAGTGTGTCACCAGCCAACGCTCAAGCACTTGATGCCCCTCTGCCACAGTATCAATCCGCAGCGGAAAACCAGTTTCAATATCCAGCCATAGCCAGTAGCTTAAGCGACCAGGGTGAAAAGCACTGAGGCGCAACAATTGGGCCGAACGCCCACCCATTTGACTGACACTGCCGGAGACCGGATCGTACAATTCACGCAGATCGTCTATCGGCAGATACAGTAAGGAAGGCAATTCTTTGATGTAGGAACTCAGGGTAACCAGGGCAGGCTTTTCCGGGGTGAGGTAATACACAACCTTGCCTTTACGCAATATATCAATGCCATCCACGTCCATCGGCACCAACTGCTCCAGTTGTTGCTGCTCATGCAGTCCGTGCAGCCAGCGAAAGCTGCTGATCTGCTCGCCTTTAATCACCACATAAGAGGCATCGAAATTATTGGTCTGAACGGCATGCTGGCTTTGTTGAAACAGCTGCCATCCCTTGGACTCGGCTTGCAGCAGCGGAGCAAACAGCAGGCTGCTGACAAGCAGCAGCAACAAGGAGCATCGCATTAGTTGTTTCCGTTGGGCTCCGCATCAACAGCAGGCTGAGGTTGTTCATTGAGCAAAGCCGCTTGCTCCAGCACCCGGACTTGTTGATGGTGTGCATTTAATAGTTCCTGCAAGCGGCGCTGTTGTTCCAGCATCGCCTGATGAGCATGCTGCTCAAGACGGTTATCAACCGTGGTCTGGCTTAAACTCACTGGCGTGGCAAAGCCGGCAACCGGCTGGGTTTGCAGCACCGGCAATGGCGACATCAATTCTTGTTCATACGGTTGCTGATAATGTTGTACCCCAACCACAGCCATCAGAGCCACACTGGCAGCGATCGCTGTTTGCGCGGTCGGTTTAAACCACTCACTGTTTGCTGCCGCTTTGAACCGCGCCCCCACACGTTGCAGAATCGAGCCATGGGGCTGCAGCTGATGCACAGCTTCCTGCTGCAAGGTAGCGGCAAACTGAGCAGAAAAATCAAGCTGAATGTGTTTAGGCAGTTCCTGGCGGATGGCAGCACCAATCAGATGATAACGCTCATAGCGCTGCTGCAACTGTTCATCTTGCAGCAGGCGATCTAACTGCTGGCTACTCACACCCTGTTCATCAATGGCAGCCGAAAGCCAATCCAGTGATGATTCAACGGTCGGCTCGGCCGAATAGGACTGCGGCGTTTGCCCGGCAGACTGGCAGTGCTGTTGTTTAGACGACATAGTCATTCCTGTCATTCACTTATGCTTAGCTTAGCAAAGGTTTAAGCTGTAAGTCTATGGCCTCACGAGCCCGGAAAATCCGGCTTCGCACAGTGCCAATGGGACAACCCATCACATCGGCAATCTCTTCGTAACTCAAGCCATCCAATTCACGCAGTGTAATGGCTGTTCTTAACTCTTCCGGCAAGTTTTCGATGGTGTCGAACACCACCTGCCGGATTTCATCGGACAGCAATAGCTTCTCCGGTGAATCTTGCTCTTTCAATGCATCACTGCCGTCAAAATAATCAGCATCATCCGCATCGACATCACTGGCCGGCGGTTTACGAGACGCCGCGACCAGGTAATTCTTGGCACTGTTGACAGCAATGCGGTACAGCCAGGTATAAAATGCACTGTCACCGCGAAAGCCGGGTAAAGCCCGGTACGCTTTTAAGAAAGCTTCCTGCGCTACATCCGCCACATCACCATGGTTAGAGACATAACGCGAAATTAAGTTCGTAATTCGGTGCTGATATTTTTTAACCAGCAGATTAAAGGCAGCCTGGTCGCCCTGCTGCACACGCTGGACAATTTGCCAATCCAATTCTTGCTCGCTCATCCGAGCTTATCCCCTGTAACCCATTCTACTTCTTTAGTTTTTTGTAACTGGCGCTCGTCTAGCGTACTGATTAGGACAAAAGGTGTCATAAATAGTTCTGCCCCTTGCAGGAAAAAGTTACAATAAGCGTATGTTATCGCCTTGGTAAGTGCGAACCCAACGCAACAGTGTATCTTATGACAGAGCAAAAAGAATACCCATGTGATGTACTAATTATTGGCAGTGGTGCTGCTGGCTTGTCGCTGGCGTTGCAACTGGCGGCCCATGCCAAGGTGCTGGTGCTTAGCAAGGGCGCCTTGCGTGAAGGCTCAACCCTCTATGCTCAAGGTGGGATTGCCGCCGTTTTTGACGAGAATGACAGCATTGCCAGTCATGTCAATGATACCTTGGTGGCCGGTGCAGGCTTGTGCAATAAAGAAGCGGTGCAATTTACCGCCGAACATGCCAAGGAAGCCATGCAGTGGCTGATTCAACAAGGCGTGCCTTTTGATCAATACCAGGATCAGGACGGCAAAGTAAAATACCATCTCACCCGCGAAGGGGGGCATAGCCACCGCCGGATATTGCACGCTGCCGATGCCACCGGCAAAGCCGTCCAAATCACGCTGGTTGAGCAAGTAAAGCAACATCCGAATATCCGGCTGCTGGAACATTATCACGCCATCGATTTAATCACCAATGCCGATAAAAGTCGCTGCCTTGGTGCTTACATCTGGAGCCAGCAAGTGCGGAAAGTCGAAGTGGTGCGTGCGCGCTTTGTTGCCCTGGCTACAGGGGGGGCCAGCAAGGTGTATCTGTATACCAGCAATCCGGATGTGGCCAGTGGCGATGGCATTGCCATGGCATGGCGGGCAGGTTGCCGGGTCGCCAACATGGAGTTTAATCAATTTCACCCCACCAGCCTGTACCACCCGGATGCCCCCAACTTTTTAATTACTGAAGCCATGCGTGGTGAAGGCGCCTATCTCAAACGCCCGGATGGCAGTCGTTTTATGCCGGATTTTGACGAGCGGGCAGAGCTGGCACCCCGTGATGTGGTAGCCCGGGCCATCGACTATGAAATGAAGCGCCTTGGTGCGAACTGTGTCTATCTGGATATCAGCCATCAACCGGCCGATTTTATTCTGGAACATTTCCCAACCATCTATGCCAAATGTTTGAGTGTGGGACTGGATATCACCAAAGAGCCCATTCCCGTGGTGCCAGCAGCCCACTATACCTGTGGCGGCGTCATGGTGAACTTAAACAGCCAAACGGATATTGCCAATCTGTACGCGATTGGTGAAGTCGCCTACACTGGCCTGCACGGTGCCAATCGCATGGCCAGCAACTCCCTGCTCGAGTGCGTGGTATTCGCCCAGGCCGCAGCACGCCATATCCTTTCGCAGCTGGCAAGCACCACCTTGCCAGAGCGTCTGCCACAATGGGATGAAAGCCGGGTGAGTGACTCGGATGAAGAAGTCGTGATCACCCACAATTGGCATGAGTTACGCCTCTTTATGTGGGATTATGTGGGTATAGTCCGGACCGATAAACGGTTAGAGCGGGCTCTGCACCGGGTAGAGCTACTGAAGCAAGAAATTCAGGACTACTACAGCCACTTTAAAGTAAGCAACAACCTGCTGGAGCTGCGTAATCTGGTCGTAGTGGCCGAATTGATTATTCGCAGTGCCTTAGAGCGCAAAGAAAGCCGTGGCCTGCACTACAACCTGGATTATCCACGCACACTGAGTGATGATGAGGCCACACCAACGATATTAAGCCCGAATCAGCCCTAACGGTTCTGAACTCTTTGCCGTATTAGTTCACGCCAGCCTGCTGCCAACGGCAGGCCCGGATGGCTCTGGCGACTGCCCGATAATCCTCGTCACTGCATTGATCGGCCATAAGCCAGTAATAATGCAGATGGCCAGCAGGCGCAGCTTTATCCGGCAAAGTGCGCCAACAAAGCAAAGTAGCCCAGGGCAGCACCAGACTGCTGCCAAGCAGCACGCCAGAGGGACGAAGGGCTGGCAACCATCGCAGTTCCCCTGCCTCACCAAGCAGCAAGGTTTGCGGTGGCTCTGTCTGCTGCCAGCTTTGCCACCATAACCAGGCAAACACAAACCAGAGAAGCCCAAAAAAAACCAACCAAAACCCTTGGAGCGGCAACAACAGGCTTTGCACCAGGGCTGCTGCCAGTAAGGCCAACAACAGACTTCGCCGCCAGCGGGACTGGCTGAGACAGATGCTAGACGCGAACACGATCCAAAATCACGCCAATCAAACGCTGCAAGTCGGCATCATCACTTTTAGCATGCCCCATAAACCAGGCAAACAGATCAGGATCATCGCAAGCCAGCAAACGCTCAAACACCTGTTTATCCGCCAAGCTGAGAGCATCATAGCCTTCCTCAACAAAAGGGGCCAACAGCACATCCAGCTCCAGCATGCCACGACGGCAGGCCCAGCGTAACCGTGGTTTACTCATTAAATCGGACATCAACACAGTGCTCCTCAGTGAGATGAGTGTACGAGGTGAAACTGAATTATACCTAAAATCATCCAGACCGATACGAACTGACAGCAGATGTTGCGAGAAAAATACCTGTGCCGGGGTTGAGCTTTTGGTCAAAATCCCCAATGATCTGGGGTATGTGCCCTCTTTTACGAAGTGTAACACTATGCAATCCAGCTGGATCCAAGCCGAGCAACTGGCTCACCTCTCCAATCGATCAAGTGCCGCCTGCATTGTCCCTTTGCCCGGTTTTGATGTGCTGCGTGTAAACGGCCCGGATGCAGAGAAGTACCTGCAAAGCCAGACCACCTGCGATCTGAAACGCCTGAATGCGGATAATTTTCTGCGCGGTGCGCATTGCGATGCCAAAGGCAAAATGTGGTCGGTATTCCACCTGCTGCAGCAAAGCAGCAACGACTTACTGGTGGTGGCTTATCGCGATGAATTAGCCGCTTCGTTAGCACAGTGGCAAAAGTTTGGCGTATTCTCCAAAGTCAGCTTTGAGCCTGGCCACCAGCAATGGGCTGTCTTTGGAGTAACTGGCGCTGAGGCAGAAGTAAAGCAGTTACTACAGCAACTGGGATTTTCCCCACTCCAAAGCGGTCATCGCCAACAGCATCAAGGCATGCACTTGCTGGCATTGACCGACGATCACTATCTGGTGTTGTGCAGTCACCAGCAAGCACACCAATGGCTGACCGATAACACACTACCTTTTGCAGCCCCTACCCGCTGGCTGCAGGCCCATATTCAGCATGGTTTTTGCTATCTGGAGCAAGAAAACATCGGCCAGTTCGTGCCACAAATGCTAAACTTACAGGCTCAGGATGCCATCAGCTTCGATAAAGGCTGTTATCTTGGCCAGGAAATGGTCGCCCGGATGAAGTATCTGGGTAAAAACAAACGCGCTGCTTACATTTTGTCCGCCCCGGCGGACAGCACCCCTGTCGCTGGCAGTGATATTGAAATGCAACTGGATACCAACTGGCGTCGGGCTGGCCAGGTCATCAATGCCGTCAATGTCAATCAGCAGCTTTGGTTGCTGGCGGTACTGCCGAATGATACAACAGCGGACACACAGCTGAGGTTGGCAACGGAGCCAGAAACGCTGCTCAGGTTGCACCCTCTGCCATACACTCTTCAATAACTGAGGTCTTCATGTCTATTTCGCAAAACAAAGTCGTCGCCATGCATTACAAAGTGACCGATCCCCAGGGCACAGAACTGGATTCATCTTTCGGCGGCGATCCCCTGATTTTTCTGTATGGCCATGGCTCGCTGATTCCAGGCCTGGAGAGAGCGTTGGCTGGCAAAGCCCCGGGTGATACCTTTAATGCTACCATCGAAGCAGCAGAAGCTTATGGCGAACGTCATGATCAACTGATTCAATCGGTGCCACGGTCGATGTTTGAAGGCATGGACGTGGATGTCGGTATGCGTTTTCGCGCAGCTGGCCCGGATGGTCGTGAACATTCAGTCATCATTATCGAAGTGGGCGATGAAGAAGTCGTGGTAGATGGCAATCATCCGTTATCCGGTATCGATTTAACCTTCGATGTCGAAGTGGTGCAGGTGCGGGAAGCCACCGAAGACGAAATTGCCCATGGTCATGCCCATGGTCTGGACGGCACTGCCGGCCATTAAGCGCTAATGGATCCCACCTGGTTGCACCGGCTGCCAGGTGGCTCTTATTTGCACAAAACTTGACAGCATCACCAATTCACCTTATTTTCAGTTCTTTTCGCCGCGAATCAACTCAGCCAGCAGGTAGTATGAAAGACAGACTGCTTATTTCCATATCCAGTATTCATGGCTCACGCCATTACACCATTGGTAAATTGCTGCGCCGCTATTTTGCTATCGTTGCCATGATGCTGGGCCTGATGACCTTTGGCACCGTTATTTTTGTCAATTACCTGCTGAAGCAAGTGGATCAGCATCACCAGCAACAGCTAACGCTGGAACAGCATACTGAACAGCTGCTGGCTGATATTGCCCGGCTGGAGAGCCACCGCGGCTTTTTGGAAGATGAGCTGGCTGAACGGAGTGACGAAATTTATATGGCCACCAGCCGGCTTGGTGAAATTGAGCAAGCCCTTGGCTTGGATCAGGTCTATAGCAATCAAAACCTGGATCAGCGGCTGGATATTGCCACCATCAACTCCGCCGTTCGCAGCACCATGCTCCAGATGATCCCAAGCGGCTCGCCGCTGGAATTTCGTTATCGCTCATCACGGTTTGGTAATCGCACCCACCCTATTCATGGCAATCAGCGTCATCACCGCGGTGTTGATTTAGCGGCTAACCGTGGTACCCCCATTTATGCACCTGCCGATGGCGTCGTTGAAAGTGTTCGCCCCAGTAATGGTGGTTATGGCAACATGCTGAAAATTCGCCATGCTTTTGGTTTTGCAACACTGTATGCGCATTTGCACGAATTTAAAGTCACGGCTGGCAGCTTTGTCGAAAAAGGTCAGCTGATTGCAACTGTTGGCAATACCGGTGCATCAACTGCACCACACCTGCATTACGAAGTACACTTTCTTGATCGGCCCATCAATCCACAAGCCTTTATGGATTGGGATGCGACCAACTTCGACCATGTATTTGCACAAGAAAGGAGTATCCAATGGGATTCTTTAGTCAGCATGCTGGAAACAAAGGTAAGCAATCAGCTGCTACTGTCATCGCACAAGGCAGCTCCTTCCACGGAAGTTTCCGATTAACCTGCGATATCCATGTCGATGGCTACATGGAAGGGAAAATCAACACCGAAAAAACGCTGATCATCAGCCGCTCTGGCCGGGTAAAAGGCGAGATTATCGCCGATAAAGTCATTATCAACGGTTTGTTTGAGGGGGAGTGCTATGCCAACCATGTGGAAATACTGCCCCATGGCAAAGCGCAGGGAACTATCCACAGTGATGAGCTCAGCATTGAGCGCGGTGGCCACTTTATTGGCGAGAGCCAACCAACGACCGAAGATCAGGTGGTAAAGCTACAGCAACATGGTGCCAAGGCCGAGTTAACGAACGATAAAACCAGCAAAAAAGACAGCTCTGCCAGCTAGTCCCTGACTTCTCTCATAAAAAAACCGTGCTCTGCACGGTTTTTTTATTAAAATCAGTTAATTAAGCTTTTTGTACAAAATCTTCACCCAGGGTGATATCGCCTTTTAGCGTGGGCAACATCTCGCTCATGGCTTTTTGCTCAAAGGCGCTCAGGCTACCGATAGGCAACAGACGCTCGACGCCATTCTTACCCAGCACCAGCGGCTGTGCAAAGAAGCGGGCATGCTCGCCTTCACCTTCCACATAAGCGTACTCGGTTACTTCCACACCTTGCAAACCTTTGACCAAAGACACACAGAAGCGCGCGGCTGCCTGGCCCATCGACAAGGTTGCTGAACCGCCACCGGCTTTGGCTTCCACTACTTCGGTACCGGCATTTTGAATGCGGTGGGTAAGCGCTGCTACTTCTTCATCGCTAAAGCTCACACCCGCTACCTGAGACAGCAAAGGCAAAATAGTGGTCCCGCTATGACCGCCAATCACCGGAACCGTGATATCAGCCGGGTTCTTGCCTTTTAATTCCGCCACAAAGGTCTCGGCACGGATCACATCCAGGGTGGTGACACCGAATAAACGGCGTGGATCGTAAGTACCCGCTTTTTTGAATACTTCAGCAGCAATAGCAACTGTGGTGTTCACAGGGTTGGTAATCACGCCAACCAGTGCTTTTGGACACTGCTCAACAATGGCTTCGGCCAGCGTTTTCACGACATTGGCATTCACATTGAACAAATCAGAGCGGTCCATACCTGGTTTACGAGGCATACCAGCAGGAATCATCACCACATCTGCATCTTTTAACGCAGGCGCCAAATCATCTTTACCATAGCCTTTTACCTGCACAGCGGTTGGGATATGGCTTAAGTCTACGGCCACGCCTGGGGTTACCGGCGCCAGATCATACAGGGCCAGTTCAGTCCCGGCTGGTAAGTCCAGCTTCAATAACAACGATAACGCCTGGCCAATCCCACCGGCCGCACCTAACACAGCTACTTTCATTGGAAATCCCCTTGTTCAACTGGTAAGCAGGCATAAATATGCATGCATTGAATAAAATCGCGGGTATTTTACCCCATTTTGAGTTAATTTACTGCACAGACTTTAGTAATATACTAAAGCAAGCAGATGTTGCCAGAATGGCGCAGCCGTACAGAGAAGTGACCATTATGACCAAGCAATCCAAACAAGAAGCCCTGATCCAGGCATTTAAAAATTTGCTGAAAGAAGAACGCTTTGGCTCGCAAGGCGATATCGTCGATGCACTCAAGGCCCTTGGCTTTGATAATGTCAGTCAATCCAAAGTATCCCGTATGCTCAGTAAGTACGGCGCTGTTCGTACCCGCAATGCTAAACAAGAAATGGTCTACAGCTTGCCGCCGGAGCTGGGAGTGCCAACCACCAAGAGCCCGCTGCGTCAGTTGGTGCTGGATATCGAACACAATGATGTGATGATCATTATTCGAACCAGTCCGGGTGCCGCTCAATTGATTGCCCGCTTGCTGGACTCCGTTGGCAAGGCAGAAGGTGTGCTGGGTACCATCGCCGGTGACGATACCATCTTTATTGCCCCCATCAGCGTCAAAAATATCAACTTTACCCTGGAGAAAGTAACTGAGCTGTTTGAGAAGGTATAAGCCGCTGCAACAACAGAGACTTAGCCACGTTCAAACTGCTCTAAAAAGCTGACCGAAGGAGCAAAAAATGCAGCTCCCAAGTCAGCCTGGCTGTAATCCAGCAAGCGATCGTAAGCATCTGTAGCCAGTTCATTTAATCCCAAACGTTGGCGCATCAGCGTTTCAAAAGCCGTGCTGTCTGCACTGTAGGATAGCCAAATCAATCCTTGCTGCTTTAAATCTGCAAAAGGCATGTTTTGCGTCAGCAGCGGTAACGGCTGCTGTCGATCTTTATCCTGATAGAAACACAGGCTGTGGCAATCGGACTCCAATTGCGCCAGAGGCAGCCAGTCCCCATCGGCTTTGTTGCGCCCAATAATGGCTTGCTGGGCCGACACCGGTAACAACTGCCAGCGCTTGATGTCATGCCGAAAGCGTTGTAAATGAAGATAACTGCCCGCCACAAACTGCGGCTCCTGCTCCATAGTCAAGAGTGCAAGCTCCCGCCGTTTTCTGCCTCGCACGGCTTCCGGTGCATCAATAAAACCGGTCAGATCCCGCCCATCCAGATAACGAAAACCACGTATTTGCTCTACCAGTTCTACTGCAGGCGCCAACATCTGAAACAACTGCTGCGCTACCAGGTAATTCACATCCTGTCGATCCGAGCGGATTTGCAACAGCAAATCAAAGGAGTCCGCAGGCATCAGCAGTTCAGACGACTCCAGCACCGGAAAAGGCAGCAAACCGGCCGGTCGGGCCTGAGGGTACAAACTGTCCCAGTAGCTGGCACCAACAGCGACCACCCCAGTCAGCATGGCTTCGGAAAAGTGATCCGCCAGCTGGCTCAGCAAGGCAGGGATCTGCGCCAGTTGCTGCCTGATAAAGCTTTCTTGTCCATCCAACGCATTCAAAAGCAGATAATCCCCATGCAAATTGGCTTCAGCACAAATGCCCAATTGCTCTCTTGCCATGCGTTTTGTACTCCTTTAATCCTTAAACGGTGATCATTCCTCACCTTGCCCTGGGGCCTGAAAAGACAATTATCCTATTTCCTTGTGAGATATATCTCACAAACAGGTGCGCCAAAGCGGCAAAAACTGCCTTACACACACCACCACCTAAAAGTAAGTTATTGTTTTATATTTAATTTAAAGAAAAAACTCACTTTTACAATAATATGACAACAAAGATTTTTTCTTACACTCGCTGGCTGTCGCCACCCGTTCAGCTGATAATAACCATGTCAGCGGATGACAGGTTCAGGATGAACAAAGCGCAACAGGATGTCACTTATTATATGTCATTTTAAGTGAATAGCGATGCACAGGATGTGTGAAGGACGATTCAGGACAGGTTCAGGACGAACCCGCATGATAGGATGACATGCAGGCAATGGATGCCGGTCAGGATGACCGCAGGACTTACTCAGGATGAGTAACCATGGCAAGGCAGCCAGGGCAGGATGCACAGGACACGCAAAGGACAGCAAGTGACTTTCGGATAAAGTCAGTAAAGGGACCAGGCAGGACGCCACGATCGACAGGATTTCGATTGACTAGCGCAGATGGAACCCAAGGATGAAGCAGGACCACTCAGGATGAGTGTGAAGCAGCAGGAAGCCGCTTCTAAGGAGAGTAGGACACGGCAGGAAGGCCATGCATGGAACCTTCAGGATGAAGGCATAGGAAGCCAGGCAAGGATAGCAACAGCAGGAAGCTGAGCACAAGACGCAAGACGGCCGCTAGTAGTAGTGCGGCCGTTTTCTTTTCTGGCCCTTTCTTTTATTCCCGATAAAAAATCCCGCTGCCCTAACCAAGCTGCAGCGAGATGATCTCATTGTTTCCATAGAATCTTGGTGGCCCGAACCCTCAGGTTCCTGCTAATCCGGCTTTACCTGTGGCTAAGGCCGAATCAGCCAGGTGCCGGGAGACGCCACCGACATCTCCCGGTTCCATTACTTTACTGAAGAAACAAATTCCGGGTAGGCTTCCACACCACACTCACTCCGATCGACCCCTTCGTACTCAGCCTGCTCGCTGACACGAATGCCCATCACTTGCTTCAGAATCGCCCACACCACCAGGCTGGTAACAAAGACCCAGACAAAGATCGTGGCAGCACCAATTAACTGGCCGCTGAAACTGCTGTCGCTGTTGGTTAATGGCACCAGGAGCAGACCAAACAAACCGACCACACCATGCACCGAAATGGCACCGACCGGATCGTCGATTTTCAGCTTATCCATGCCGATAATGGCACCGACCACAATACAACCAGCAATGGCACCAAATAGGGTAGCCTGCAATGGTGTCGGGGTAGAAGGCTCGGCGGTAATGGCGACCAGACCAGCCAGAGCACCGTTAAGTACCATGGTTAAATCGGCTTTACGGAACAGTACCACCGACAGGATCAGCGCACCAATGGCACCGGCAGCAGCTGCCGCATTGGTGTTGACGAACACCACCGCCACTTCGTTGGCATTGGCCATATCGCCCAGCTTTAACACCGAGCCGCCGTTAAAACCAAACCAGCCCATCCACAGGATCAAAGTACCTAACGTAGCCAGTGGCATGTTGGCTCCCGGAATAGCGTGGGCTTTGCCATCAGCGGTGTATTTGCCTTTGCGGGCACCCAGCAGCAGCACACCAGCCAGGGCAGCAGACGCACCCGCCATATGCACAATGCCTGAGCCAGCAAAATCAGAAAAACCTAGCTCGCCAAGGTCATACAAACCAAACACTGGCAGCTCACCCCAGGTCCAGCTGCCTTGTACCGGGTAAATTACCCCGGTAAGGACAACAGCAAACACCAGGAAAGCCCATAGTTTCATCCGCTCAGCTACAGCACCGGAGACTATCGACATCGCGGTTGCCACAAAGACCACCTGGAAGAAGAAATCGGACGCACCGGCATAGATAGAGTCGCCGGTAAAACCATCTTCCCGACCGGCAAATTCGGCCAGGGTCGCATCGACATCCAGCTCGGTCATACCGCTTAAGAAAAAACCGCCCTGATACATCAGCTGATAACCACAGATCAGATACATGATGCAGGCAATGGAATAAAGCGCGACGTTTTTGGTCAGAATTTCGGTGGTGTTCTTCGAGCGCACCATGCCAGCTTCGAGCATCGAAAAGCCAGCAGCCATCCACATCACCAGCACACCACACATCAGAAAATAGAAGGTGTCCATGGCAAATTGTAAGTGATAGATTTGTTCTTGCATGGTCGTTCTCCCTAGATGGCGTCTGCGTCGGTTTCACCGGTACGGATCCGTACCACCTGCGACAGCTCAAACACAAAGATTTTGCCGTCACCGATGCGTCCGGTGCAGGCCGCTTTTTCAATGGCTGCGATCAAACGATCTACATGCTCATCCAGCGTGGCAATCTCCAGTTTGACCTTGGGTAGAAAATCCACCTGGTACTCAGCACCACGGTAGAGTTCGGTATGCCCTTTTTGCCGCCCAAAGCCTTTGACTTCGGTGACCGTTAAGCCTTCAACGCCAATCTCCGCGATGGCTTCGCGAACATCGTCCAGCTTAAAGGGCTTGATGATGGCACATACAAGCTTCATAGATGTTTCCTTCTGGGTTTATCGTTATGGTTGCCATCAGCATAAGGAAGTCGTGTGCCAGTTTTATAAGTCACTGAATAAGAAGTGATAAGTTATTTATTTTCTGTTTTGCCATAAAAAAACGCACCATGAAGGTGCGTTGATTCCCAGCGAAAGTGCAGTCTTAGCGGTAAGCACCATTCAATTTGGCCTGCTGCCCGGCCACAAACACCTGCCATTGCTCTACCAGCTTAATCAAATCGACCAGGCCACATTCTGCCTGTAAATTGTCCTCGTCCAGCGTGAGCTCACTGCCAGCCAGTTTATCCGGCAAGGGTTCATGCTCCAGCTCCAGCAAGGCGTGATGACACACCAGCACATCGCCATCCTCGACAAAGAGTGACCAGTTCTTGCCCTGATACTGCCAGCTGCTGTGCTGACCTAAACCATGCAAATCCCGCAGCAGCCCATGATAACCGGCCTGATCCAGTACAAATTCATCCAGCAGGAAACGAGCGATCGCATCTTGCTCGGATGGTAGCTGCAAACTAAAATTGCCACTGTCCCGGCTGTAATAAAATTCGTAATCCACAGTGCTTACCTCCTGCTCTGGATTATAGCGCAAAGCCAACCACCATGCTGCGCATCGACGGTTATTTCCGCTCTGGACACTGATAGCAGGTTGGCTGGCGCGGACAGCTGGTGCCGCGCGAGCAAATCAGTTCAGCTGGCTTGTCCAGGCTGCGACTTATCCAGTTAATATTCAGAATATTGGCCACACTAATGAGCGGGCTTCGCACCGAACTGGGGATCCTGGCACCACCGCCCTCGGCAATGCACAGCGCTTTCATATCCGCTGCCAGGCTGTCTGCATCCAAACCTTGCGCTTCCAGCGCTGGGTTGAGATCAATGCCAGCACAAAGCACATGCGCATTACCGGCCAGATCGGTCACCCGCACCGATTCGCAGCAGTATATACGTGGCCGGCCATGCACATCGAGCAAAGACAACTGAGCCGAACTGCCCTGCCCCTTCACATCAAACATGCGAAAAACCGCCCAATGTTGGCAAGGGTCCTCCACGGCCCGCATATTACCCCAGGGCAGCGGGATGCCATTGCCCCGATACACCGCTTTTAACTTCCCCGGTGTATAGGCATCAAAGTAATGCCAATGCGGGTAGCTGGATACTGCCGTCATCCGGCGCATTGCGACCGAAGCCGAAACCTCAGCCAGCTTATGGCTACTGATTTCATAACCATGACGGTCGAGCAACTGGCGAAACGGCACTTTTGGACACAGCAAAGCTCCGGCAAAAAAACTGGACTCAAAGTCACGCCAGGCATGCAGAATATCTTCCGGCGACACCCGGTCGGTCACCATAGCACCGGAACTGTGCGCCCCCCCAACCGACATGGCGCTTTTTACACCATCTTTGTTGTGCAACACAGCATGACCAATATGCACCGCCAGCTCGTATTTCAACCGGGTAGGGAACTGCTGCAGCAAGCGGTTTAGTTTTAACGCTTTTGGCGGCTCGAACCAGGACGTCGGCACATTGTTGCTGCGCACTCCCAGCTCATCCACCACCTCTGCCGGCACTTCATCAAACCAGCTGATCTGCAACCCCTGGGCCTTCGCCAGCTGCAGCAAATCCTCGACACTCAGTGGCATGCGCTTTAAACCAATCTCCTCTGCGGCCCGTTCCAGCTCGGGAAAATGATTTTGATGATGCTCCTGGTGCGCCCGGATCAACAGCTGGGCAAACTGGCGTGAGCTGGTACCGGTTTGTGACAACATTTCCGGCAAAGCAATTTGCAGGATATCCGGCGAGAACAAAAAACCCGGCTCCAGTGGCATGCCATGAATGCCGCCACGGCTGCCTTTATTCGGAATAATATCTTCCTGCTGCTCCTCACCATCCAAAAACCAGTCCAGTGGCTTTTGAAATACCTCGGCAATCACTTCCAGCATCTCCACACTGGGCACCCGCTTGCCACGCTCTATCATGGATAAATAGGAAACCGAAGGAGCGTACTCAGGGCTCACCCGCACACAACGTGTCGACAAGTCGTCCATGGTTAAGTGATTGCGTTTACGCAAGTTTCGTATTTTGGTACCCAGGAAATGGGACTTTCGCAGCAAGGATTTATTGGCTTTCATTTTGTAAAATTCACACTGTAAAATTTTTATTGTCAAATTACTCTGAAAATTAGCCTAGACTAAAAATCGAGCAAGGGCAATAACTCCCTGCCGGTACCCGACAGCACCAGTGGCATGAACCACGGGCAAACCATACGGATAGAGAGTGAGGAATTGACAATGAATACGATGACACAAGCCGCTACCACCCAGCGCGATGTTCAACCGCTGATTCAGCAAGAGATCAGCCAGATCCATCAACTGAACGAGCATCATGTCCAGCAAGTCATGGCGTATTCCAAAGGCTTGCTGGATAAATTATTTCCGCTAACTGAGGGCTCGCACCGCGATGTCTGTCAGTACGAAGTGTACTATCAGCATCTGCTGGCATTCTTCGCCGATGGCCGCAAAGCCGGTTTGCAACAACCTGGGCAGTTTGTTGCACTGTGCGGTCGCAAAAGCGCGCCGGATGCGCTGGTGTTCAAACAAGACGGCCGCCATGTTGAAATCAGCCTGGGCCACGGTGAGCACAGCGACGCCGCCGGCATCAGCGATATTCAGGTGGAACTGCCCGAACAGCAAGCCTGGTTCAGCCTGGTACATGGCCGCCAGTTGGCTGCCGAGCCAAAACAATTCACCGCACCGGATGGTGAGGACTATCAGATTGGTTAATTCATGGATCAATCAGGGCGGCAATACCGCCCTGATGTTAACTTAACAAGCTCAATGCTTCAGGTACAAATGGTCGCCCTCGGGCATTCACCGCCGTACCAATCACCAAAGCTTCCAGCATCACTTTCTGATCGCGACTGCGGATCACCTGCTGGCGAAAACCAAACCGCAATTTGGAGATGGGTTCATACGCGACCGTGACTACAAAGAGATCGCCACTTTGTAGTGGAGCTTTGTAATCCAGTTCTGAGCGCACCACCACCAGATTGACCTGCTGGCGGGCTAACTCGGCGAAATCAATGCCCTTGCTGTGCAAAAACTCATGACGGGCATGCTCCAGGTAATTGAAATAGACCCCATTATTGACAATAGCCTGCATATCGCACTCGTAGTCACGTACTTTAAATTCAACCGCAAACACCTGCACTTCTCCGTAGCGAAATGGTTTAAATAGGTGGTCAGTGTATCAAGGAATATCACTCAGCTGGTCAGATTTATTGTCAGGATCCAGGTCTATCCGGATCCTGCCAGGGAGCTTTTAACCGGTCGCTTTTGCGGCGTTTAAAAATGGAGCCGTTACGCTCCGTCCATTCACTGTATTTGCGGTGCACACCCCGACGCATCGCCGAAGACGAATTCTCCAGCACATCAATGCCCACCAGCACGGTCACCACCAATAAAGACAACTTAATGGCCGCAGCATCCTGACCAATGCCGATGCAAACACCAATGGCAGCCAACATCCAGATGGTGGCTGCGGAGGTCACGCCCAATACCATGCCATCGCGGGTCAGCATCACACCTGCGCCCAGGAAACCTACCCCGGTAATCACCTGGCCGATAATACGGGATGGATCAGTTACTTCAGTATTGGTCGACACCGAGGCGGCAATAAACACATAGGTGCCGAGCACAATCAGAATCGAGGTGCGAATACCAGCCGGCTTGCCGCGCAATTGCCGCTCTAAGCCAATCACAAAACCACAAAACAATGCCGTGGCTATTTCCTGCCAGGCCAGTGGGCTGAGATCAAGCAGTTCGGTCAGCTCCATCATTGAGGCCCTTCCTGCAGCTTCAGCGTTATCACTGCACCATCGGCCTCGCCACAATCATGCAGTGGCTGAATGCTGGCAATCGCCAACAATGGAATAGTCTGCTCACCACGGTCGGTTTCACACAAAAGGTATTCCTGCTCTGCCGTATTGCGGGTTCCTGCGGCTCTTACTGTCCTCGTGGTCCCATCCTGCAAATTCAGCAACAGCAGCTGTTTGCGTAAACAAAAAATTTCTACCCAATCGTGCTGATCGCAGTCGATAATCATGATAGTTTCCAAAGTGATGAGATTGATTTGAGTGTAGCTGAGTTATAAACCCAAACAACCTCAAGCAGCAGATTTCACCGCCTTGTTGAAACAGAGTTCACGACAGAATAGAACGACAAACCTTCAACCAGCCGCAAAGCGCTTACTCTCTTTTATAGTAAAACCACAGATACAAGCCACCAACCATGGTGCCAATGGGTAGTGCCAGTAAATTTATCATAGCAACGGGGAGTGCCACCCGATGCACAGAATCATGTTGCTTGAGCAAATAGATACCACAAAGCAAGGTTAAAAAATCAATCATGAGTATCAGGTTCACGTGCAGCAAGAACGGGATCGGCAACAGATGTAAGAAAGGCTGGTAGCTGATATCTAACAGCTGTAGGTTGAAAAACCAGAGCACGCCAGAGCCGCCATAAATGGCGAAAGCCCATCCCGCCATGCTGTATTGTTGTTTAGAGAGCATACAGGCTATCCTTGCTATTGCGGTAAATTTCAGCTCGCTGTCAGGGTAAGCATTTGATGATGTTCATTAAGATGAACCAAAATAAACACTAGAATATACACAAAGTTCACACAGAGGGGAACATGAGCATGCTTACTGTACCAAATACAGCCCGCCTTACCTTTACCTTGCTTAGTATGCAGGACGCTGAGCTATTGTACGAAGTGGATCAGGACGAAGAAGTGATGCGCTACCTCAATGGCGGTAAGCGCAGCAGCATGGCCGATATTGAACAGACCATGCTACCCCGCATGGCGAAGTACCTCGATCCAGCACTTGGTTTTGGCATCTGGCAGCTGCGCAGGCTGAGCGATCAGGCCTATTTAGGCTGGGTGCTGATCCGGCCTATGGGTTTTGATACCGATGCACCTGCCGAAGACGATGTAGAAATTGGCTGGCGCTTTAAGCGTGCCTATTGGGGCCAGGGCTATGCCAGCGAAGCAGCCCAGGCCGTCGCCACAGCCGTGCTGGCCAATAAACCCGAGGTGCGTTCTTTATCGGCAATTGCGGTTGAAGATAACCTGGGCTCCATTGGCGTGATGCGTAAGCTTGGCATGACCTTTGTGAAGAAATACCGCCACCACGACTCTTTCGGTGAGCTGGATGCGGTGTTGTACCGGCTTAAGCTTGTTTGAGTGACCGGCGCTGCAGCAGCCAGCGTCGCCCCTTCGCCGCCAGCCTGGCAATCAAAATGGCCGGGCTCGACATCAACAACGGCAGCACAGCCCCAAAGGCCAGACTTAACGCCGCCACATAGCCCAGTACGATTTCCGGGCGGTGCAAAGGCAGTAGCAGTGCTAACAGGTAGGTACCAAAAAATAACAGCGCCACCGGCTGGCTAATACCATTGAGATACAATAAAACTAGCAGCATCCCATACGCCAAAGCCAGTACAAGCCCATACCAAAAAGCTGCTGAGTTCTGCGCTTGCGAAAGCCGCTTAGCAGCCAACCAGGCCAGCACTAGAATAATTAGTACCCCCCAGGCATCGGAGACTGCCGGAAGGTTTGGGTTCGCCAGCAAATGATGGGCATTAATGCCCCCTTGCAACCACTGCCAACTCATTTGAGCGGTAATAAACAGCACGGACAAACCAACAAGGAAGTAACCAGGGCAGTTGAGTTGGCGCATAACACACTCCTAACCAGATGAATCCATCAACCCTAGCAAGGCTTTACAGAAAAAGCACATACGAATATGTAACGATTTTCCTGAGTTGTTACAAAGCTTAGAAGTACACATGATCTCGTCTGCCAAGATAACCCTTACACTAACCTTTAAGTAAAATCATATTTTTAACTAATAAGAAACGAGATATACTCAACCAAAGTTAATTGATTGATATCATAACAAAACTTAATAAGAGGTTTTATATTTCATGAAAAAGAAAAAGCTATTAATCGTCGAAAAAGTGCAACGAACAAAGGAGTCTCTAAACTTTGTTGTGACCGCTGAGTGCCTTAAGAATATCTCAGACTCCGCGAAACAGGATTACCAAAGACAACCCAAAGACAAACCATTCCTTAAAATTGTTGAGATGGACTAAAGCCAATGCCAGTTAGAGTGTTTGTTCATGAGCGTCTAAAGAGTACAAGCCCTTCTCATGTATTGAGCAAGTTGATAGATGACTTTAAAATCTATAAAGCGACAGGTAAGTTACCAGAACTGTTTGGTCGTGATGTACCTTATGACTTCCCATTTGCGGTTAAAGAAGCAGGGTTGCAACACATTCATATCAAAGATGCGACATCAAAAAACTGGACTATACATAAGATCTCGTTTAACAAAACCAGTGACACAGCATTGATTTACTGCCAAGGTGCTATCCAAAGTGACTGCTTCTTGTTGATTGCAATCCTTGAGAGTGCACATCAAACCTACAGAACAATGCCACTTTACCTGCTTGAACTTGCTGATATTGCTGAGAAATTCAGAGAGTCGTTTTAATGAGTAGACAAAAAATGCAAACTATAAACTGGCAAGTTGGTAACCCAACTGAAATAGGCTTACATTTCGTAGCAGTACGTTATGGTAAAGGAGCGGGCGAATTCGACTTCATTAGTTGGAACGGTAGTACCTGGGAAACACAGTATGAAGGTGTGGTAGTAGCCTATGTCACACTACAAGATTTAGTCCGGCAAATACCAATTTCGTGGCCTGATTTTGACTCAGAACCCGAGTGGCCAAGGAAAAAGCATGATGTCAGTCCAGACTCTTGGGAAGAAGTCTGATACAACGCATTATATGCAACCTTCTTAAGATTCCACGGTAAATGAAGAGCTTGGATGAAGCCTAAAACTGCACAATTGATATTTGTCTCTTTAAATATATTGGCCATCTTCGCCATAGGGTATGTGATTTACGATATCTACCGTGTAGAGCAAGCGCTGCAACAGCAGCAACCGGTCATTGCATATGACTCCGGCGTAAGTGCTTTACTGCTGATGTCTATTTTTTGGCTGCTTAGCCTGGTGCAATATACGGGATTAAAACACAAAACCAGCGTTATCTATCGACATGCAGGCCTGTTGCTGATTAGCTGGTTTATTGGTAGCGTGATGATTGCCTCCCTCATTCCATTCATGCAAAAGAATAGATTCGAGCATGCAGGCTATTTTCCCTGCTCGAACCCGGCATCAATTTCCAGAGTAGCCAGAGGCAGCAGCTTGATTTACGTTCGTTTGGAACAAGCTTACCTTACCGATTTGAGCAAATCCCAGAAAAGCCAACTCACTTGTTCTTTTCTGACAAAAGGCGTTGAGAGTGCGAAATAGCAGTTTAAAAACTTTAACCACCAATTTCTATCAACAACAAAGGTTAGTTTTTTCTTTGCTTTTGGGATTGGCAAATCAATGATAGATTCTTTACCGTACTCAAGCCAAGCAGTGTCTACTTTGATAGTAACCAGTAAGTCACTCTGCCTGACCGGGCTCCAGATAGAACTCAACTTGTAATCGGAACCCTTGGTCGGATGCATAATCAACCAGATCCTGCATCAGCTGCAAAAAGCTGGTGATGGCCTCGGGATCTGTTTGCACAGCTGAGCCTGAACTAAAACGCCAACCTGTGTCCACCGCCAGTGCATCCACTCTATCCAGTAACAGATCATAAACTGCATCCCAATTATTGCCGAAATAATCTGGAAACTGAAAGTGAGTGGCAAGGCAGGCAAGTATCGTTTCTCTATCTACACGACCATCGCAAGCAAGGCAGACAGCATCGGCCGGAGCAGCTTCATACCGCAACTGCACAGATGGGTGGTCAATGAATGCGTTCATATAGGTCACCACTGATGCGACGAAAGGATTGATAGTGATCTTCTGTGTAATAAAAGACTGTCGGCGGATTTCCGCCAGTGACTACTCGCCTTGGCCCGCGATGTGACAGACCTGGTGTATTCACTGTATATTCGCGGTAGTAACCTCGGGGTTTAATCGGCAATAAACGCTCCCGGTTGTGGAAGGTAATGCCATCACGGTCATACGGAAAAGGGCCATTGCTTTGGATCCGCTGCAGCGTTTTTTGCATTTCCAACTGCTGTGCAGACACGCGCGGTTGTGCACTGCTGCCAGACTGGGTGACTTCAGCTCCTGGAGCTACCGATGGCTGATCACTATCGCCCTGGTAAAAGTGGTAAAAACCGGCCAGAACCAGTAAAGCAACAAGAAGTTTCTTCATAAAAATCCTTTTTTAAGACACTGCCTATTCAGCGCAACTATAAAAAATCATACAACACTCTAAAACCAAGTAACAGAAACAACAAAGGCCGCATTTGCGGCCTTTGTTAGTTGATTTACTAAAGAAAAATTACTTTTTCTTCTTTGCCTTAGGGTTTGGCAAATCGGTGATCGAGCCTTCGTAGATTTCGGCGGCTAAGCCGATGGACTCGTTCAGCGTTGGGTGAGCATGCACGGTCAGGGCGATGTCTTCGGCATCGGCGCCCATCTCAATGGCCAGGCCGATTTCACCCAGCATTTCGCCGGCATTGATACCAACGATGGCGCCACCAATAATGCGGTGACTTTCTTTATCGAAAATCAGCTTGGTGAAGCCTTCGGTACGGGCAGAAGCGATGGCACGGCCTGAAGCTGCCCATGGGAAGGTCGCTGCTTCGTACTTGATGCCCTGCTCTTTGGCTTCTTTCTCGGTCACACCTACCCAGGCCATTTCCGGATCGGTGTAAGCCACTGAAGGAATGCCACGTGGGTCGAAGTAATGCTTCATACCAGAAATCACTTCTGCAGCCACATGACCTTCATGCACCGCTTTGTGCGCCAGCATCGGTTGGCCAATCACATCACCAATGGCGTGGATGTGCTTGACGTTAGTACGCAGCTGCTTATCGACATTGATAAAGCCACGCTCGTCCACGTTCACGCCGGCTTTGGCCGCATCCAGCAGGTTGCCGTTTGGCTTACGGCCAACTGCCACCAGAATTTTGTCGTAACGAACCGCTTTTTCTGGCGCGTTTTTGCCTTCAAAGGTCACGTACAGGCCATCTTTCTTCGCTTCTACGCCCACCACTTTGGTCGACAGCATGATGGTGAAGTTTTTGCTGTTGAACTTGGTGTAGGCTTTGACGATATCGGCATCGGCTGCTGGCACCAGTTGGTCGGCAAATTCAACCACTGATACTTTGGAGCCCAGAGCCCGGTACACAGTACCCATTTCCAGGCCAATGATACCGCCACCCAGCACCAGCATTTCGCCAGGAATGTCTTTTAATTCCAGCGCGCCGGTCGAGTCGATGATGCGGTCGTCGTCTTTTGGAATAAACGGCAGCGATACTGGCTCAGAGCCGGCAGCAATCACAGCATGCTCAAAGGTAATGGTGGTATCGCCCACCTGCAGGGTGTTGGCACCGGTGAACTTGCCGTAACCGTTGACGACGTTGACTTTACGCATCTTCGCCATGCCATCCAGACCTTTGGTCAGCTGACCAACCACTTTGTCTTTCCAAGCACGGATTTTGTCCAGATCAATCTCCGGCGCACCAAAAGTTACGCCGTGGGATGCCATTTCTTTGGCATCGTCGATCACTTTGGCAACGTGCAACAAGGCTTTGGAAGGGATGCAACCCACGTTCAGACAAACACCACCCAGGGTGCTGCGGGCTTCTACCAGGGTTACGTCCAGGCCTAAGTCGGCAGCACGGAATGCTGCGGAATAGCCACCAGGGCCTGCGCCCAATACCACGACCTGCGTTTTGATCTCTTTGCTCATCGTTATACCTTTCACCTTGTGAACCATAGTGGCAGCGCGCGTACTGAGTGGTTGCTTCCAACCGCGCAGGCTGCCGACGAAAAATGTGGCTGAATTTTAGCATTCAGCCTGAATGATGTCTTGTAACTTTTCAGCGCAGCAACAAAAGTTTGATGACCGACACCGCCCATGTCGCCACCCATAGTGTTGATTTAAGGAGTTAACCGGGTAGCGCACGCAGACACGCCGTAAACCCATCCCTGGGGGCTGGTTTGTGAACTGCATCCATGCAGTTCCCCCTAAAGGGCCAGCTCAGCTGTCCAAATTCGCTCCCGGCGAATGTGTTGCCACCCTGGCAAAAAGCGTCTGCTTAGCGTACCCGGTCAACTCCTAGCCAGCCTTGTTGTAACATCCAAAAGAACAACAACACGGCTTCAGCCGGGATTACATAATAATCTGACGAATATCCGCCAGATAACTCGCCAAAGTGGCAGTAAAGCGTGCCGCCAGCGCACCGTCAATCACCCGATGGTCGTAGGAGACCGACAATGGCAGCATCAACTTCGGCTCAAACTCTTTGCCATTCCACTTCGGTTTGATTTCCGATTTGGACACGCCAAGGATAGCCACTTCAGGCGCATTCACAATCGGGGTAAAGGCGGTACCACCAATGCCACCCAGGCTGGAGATGGTAAAACAGCCGCCCTGCATATCGGACGAGGTCAGCTTGCCATCACGGGCTTTGGCAGATATCTCCATCAACTCTTTCGACAGTTCAATCACACCCTTGGTGTTGACATCCCGCACCACCGGCACCACCAGGCCATTCGGCGTATCAACCGCAATACCCAGGTGAACGTACTTTTTCAGGATCAGGCTCTGACCATCTTCCGACAACGACGAATTAAAGGTCGGGAACTCTTCCAGCGCCTTGGCCACCGCTTTCATAATGAACACCAGCGGAGTGTACTTCACACCCAGCTTCTTCTTCTCAGCCAGTGCATTTTGCTCTTTGCGGAAGTCTTCCAGCCCGGTGATATCCGCTTCGTCGAACTGGGTTACATGCGGAATACGCACCCAGTTACGATGCAAATTGGCACCGGAAATCTTCTGAATACGGCTTAGTGGCTTTTCTTCAATGTCGCCGAAGCGGGCAAAATCCACTTTCGGCCAGGCCAGCACGTCCATGCCGGAGCCAGAGCTAACGCTGCCAGACTCCACCTGCTTCACCACCGCTTTAACGTAGTTCTGCACATCTTCACGCAGCACCCGGTTTTTGCGGCCGGTACCTTTGACTTTGGCCAGGTTCACGCCAAACTCGCGCGCTAAGCGCCGTACTACTGGTGACGCATGGGCATAGGCTGCATTTTCAACAAACTCGTCCTTGCCGGCTGCTTTGCTGTCGCTGGCAGCAGGCTTGCTGTCTGAGCTTGCTTTACTGTCCGACTTGGCCGGCTGCTCCGTTTTGGCATCGGCCTTGCTCTCAGCTTTTTTCTCGCTTTGAGGCGGTTTGCTGGCCTTACTGCCAGAGCCTGCCACTTCAAACACCATGATTAGACTACCGGTTTTGACTTTATCACCGGCGGTTACCTTGATGGCTTTCACCGTACCGGCAAAGGGTGCCGGTACTTCCATCGAGGCTTTATCGCCTTCCACCGTCAGCAATGATTGCTCGGCTTCAACGCTGTCGCCAACACTGACCATGATTTCCGTGACTTCAACTTCATCGCCACCGATATCCGGTACTTCTACTTCTTTCTCTTCGCTACCTGCCGCCTCATCGTCTGAAGCATCATCAGCGCTATCCTTGGCAGCCGTATCCGATGTGGCCGCTTCGTCTTTGTCTGCAGTATCGTCTTTGTCGCCATCAGCGGCTTCAAACACCATAATCAGGCTACCGGTTTTGACTTTATCGCCGGTGTTCACTTTAATGGCCTTCACCACGCCGCCTTCGCTGGCCGGTACTTCCATCGAGGCTTTGTCGCCTTCTACCGTCAACAGGGACTGCTCGGGCTCCACCGTATCGCCAACGCTGACCAGAATTTCAGTCACTTCAACTTCATCGGCGCCAATGTCCGGCACATGAATTTCAATACTCATTGGTCATCCTCTTAGGCGTACAGTGGGTTGATTTTATCGCTGTCGATGTCGAATTTTTTGATGGCCTCAGCCACCACCGACTTCTTCAGCGTGCCTTTTTTCGCCAGCTCATTCAGCGCAGCTACCACAATGTAGCCCGCGTTCACTTCAAAGTGACGACGCAGGTTTTCGCGGCTGTCGGAGCGACCAAAACCATCGGTGCCCAGCACCTTGTACGAATCGGCCGGCACAAAGGCCCGCACCTGCTCGGCGTAGCTCTTCATGTAATCGGTGGCAGCAATGGCTGGGGCACTGTTCATCACCGTAGCGATGTACGGCACTTTTTCCTCAGCTTCAGGGTGCAGCATATTAAAGCGTTCACAATCCTGACCATCCCGTGCCAGCTCGTTGAACGAGGTGACGGAATAAACATTGGAACCAATGCTGTATTCTTCGCTTAGGATTTGCGCCGCCTTGCGTACTTCGTTCAGGATGGTGCCCGAACCCAGCAGCTGCACCTGCGCCTTGTCGCCGGTTAAGCTTTCCAGCTTATAAATACCGCGGCGAATGCCCTCTTCGGCACCTTCTGGCATAGCACCATGGTGGTAGTTCTCGTTCATTACCGTGATGTAGTAATACACATTCTCCTGCTCCGGCCCGTACATGCGACGAATACCATCCTGAATGATCACCGCCAGCTCGTAAGCGTAGGTTGGATCGTAGGAAATGCAGTTCGGTACGGTACCGGCCTGAATATGGCTGTGGCCGTCTTCGTGCTGCAAACCTTCACCATTCAGTGTGGTACGACCGGCGGTCGCCCCCAGCAGGAAACCACGCGCCTGCTGATCACCGGCCAGCCAGGCCATATCGCCGACCCGCTGGAAACCAAACATCGAGTAGTAGATGTAAAACGGGATCATCGGCAAATCGTTGGTGCTGTACGAGGTTGCTGCCGCTACCCAGGACGACATCGCGCCCAGCTCATTGATACCTTCTTGCAACACCTGGCCCGACACATCTTCTTTGTAGTAGGACACTACAGAGCGATCTTCTGGCGTATAGCCCTGGCCGCGCGGGTTGTAAATCCCAATCTGACGGAACAAGCCTTCCATACCAAACGTACGGGCCTCATCGGCAATAATCGGCACAATCTGCTTGCCGATGTGCTTGTCTTTTAACAGAATGTTCAGTGCACGCACAAAACCCATGGTGGTGGAGATATCGCGCTTTTGCTCTTCCAAAAGCGGCTCGAACGCACTGAGCTCAGGCAGGGTCAGCTCAGCGCTAAAGCGTGGTAAACGCACCGGGGTATAACCATGCAGCGCTTTGCGGCGCTCGTGCAGGTAGCTGTGCTCTGGCGTGCCTTCTTCCAGCGTGATGTACGGCAGCGCATCGACCTCGTCTTCGCTGATAAAGTCTTCCAGCTTCAAACGCTTGCGAATTTGCTTCACATGCGTCATGTCCATTTTCTTCACCTGGTGAGCAATGTTCTTGCCCTCGGCCGCTTCGCCCATGCCGTAACCTTTGACGGTTTTCGCCAAAATGACCGTCGGCTTATCGCTGCAGTCCTGCGCCGCTTTAAAGGCCGCATACAGCTTGGATGGCTCGTGACCACCGCGCTTCAAGGCAAAGATTTCTTCATCGGTCATGTCGGCAACCAAGGCCGCGGTTTCCGGATAACGGCCAAAGAAATGCTTACGCACATAGGCACCATCTTTGGATTTGTAGGTCTGGTAATCACCATCGACCGTTTCGTTCATCAGCTCCAGCAATTTGCCGGTGGTGTCTTTGGCCAGCAACTTGTCCCAGCCACTGCCCCACACCACTTTAATCACATTCCAGCCAGCGCCACGGAACAGGCCTTCCAGCTCCTGAATGATTTTGCCATTGCCCATCACTGGGCCATCCAGCCGCTGCAGGTTGCAGTTGACCAGGAAGCACAGGTTACCAAGGCCCTCACGCGCAGCAAAAGAAATGGCACCACGGGATTCCGGCTCGTCCATCTCACCATCCCCAAGGAAGGCATAAACGCGCTGCTGGCTGGTATCTTTTAAACCACGACCGTTTAAGTACTTTAAGAAACGCGCCTGATAAATGGCGGCAATCGGGCCCAGGCCCATCGATACCGTTGGGAACTGCCAGAACTCTGGCATCAGTTTCGGGTGCGGGTAGCTCGATAAACCCTTACCGCCAACTTCCTGCCGGAAGTTATCCAACTGCTCAGCCGTTAAGCGGCCTTCCACAAAAGCACGGGCATAAATACCGGGGGAGATATGCCCCTGATAAAACACCAAATCGCCGCCATCTTTGTCGTTTGGCGCACGGAAAAAGTGGTTGAAACAGGTTTCGTAAAACGCTGCCGAGGACTGGAAAGACGCCATATGGCCGCCCAGCTCCAGATCTTTTTTCGAAGCCCGCAATACGATCATGATGGCGTTCCAGCGGATCACCGAACGAATGCGCCGTTCCAGATTGACATCGCCAGGGTAAGCAGGCTCATCCTGTGGCGGAATGGTATTGATGTAGTTGGTGGTAACGCCGGTTGGCATGTCCACCCCTTCCAGCCGGGCTTGCTCCAGCACCTGCTCCAGCAAAAACTGGGCACGTTCAACACCTTCTTCACGGACCACTGACTCCAGTGCTTGCAGCCACTCTTTGGTTTCGAGTGCGTCGATGTCCACTTGACTGACTTCAGACATATCGGGATTCCTTAGGTTGTTCACAGTTCAGGATTGCATCCTGTGTTAATGTGCATCGCCCTGTTGCGAACGGCGCAATGAACGCTCCAACCGGGAGCGCTCTTTGCCCACTTCAAGCAGAGCTTCTTCGATATAGGCCAGGTGCCGGTGGCTTGCCTGACGTGCTTTTTCCGGTTCGCCCTGAACAATGGCCTCCATCAGGTGTTCCCGATGGGCGTTCAGTTGCGCCTTGATTTCTGGTTTTTGCTGTATGGTCGCGAGGTTGGCATGAATATTTTGCTCAACCAAAGGCGTCATGCCACGCACCAGGTGCAGCAACACCACATTGTGTGATGCTTCCGCCACCGCCTGGTGAAAAGCGCCTACTGCCCGTGATTCGGCTGCCAAATCGGCATTGGCCTGGGCCTGGCAAATGCTTTGGTAGCGCTGTTCTATCTGAGAGAAGTCGGCCGCAGTACCGCGCAGTGCGGCATAGTAAGCGCAAATGCCTTCTAGGGCATGGCGAAACTCCAGCAAATCGAACTGCGACTCCGGATGGCGGGCAATCAGTTCAAACAAAGGATCGGTCAGCCCAACCGCCAAATTATCGCAGACATAAGTGCCACCGCCCTGGCGCCGCTTGACCAGCCCCTTGGCTTCTAATTTTTGGATCGCCTCACGCAGTGAGGGTCGCGACACGTCAAACTGCAGCGCCAGCTCACGCTCGGGCGGCAGCTTTTGCCCGGGCGTAAAGCTGCCTTCCAGCAGCATGTGTTCCAACTGCTCGACAATGCGATCCGATAACTTGGCTGGTTTAATAATCAAAAGCGCTATCCACAGTCTAAATCGTACCAGCAATGTAAATTGGTAAGACCAATTATCCGTAATGACGAATAAGGTACCAGTTTCTGCATAACAAGTAAATAAAGCAGAAGAAGGTTGCAGATGCAAACCAGCAAAAAGTTAGAGCTAAGGCTCTAACCAACTTTAAGCAAATAGGAACAAACAGAATTGGTATGACCAGATTAGCTTGTGGCAGACAAAACAAAGCCGCTACAACAGAGCGGCTTTGTTTTTGTGGAATGAAAAAGCTTTAGCCTAACCAGCCGGCTAATGTCAGGATGGCCGTAAAGGCCAGGAAGAACAGAATATTGCGTTTGGCCAGCTGCACCATGATCGCGGTTTCCTCGGCGGTATTGAGCATGCTTTCATCAATCGGCTCGGCAGCGGTGGCGACATCCAGCACCACCTGCTCGTTCGGGCTGGTGAAGTCCAGGAAGTAGCCGAGCAAGGCACTGGATGCCCGGGAGAAATAACCAACCAGCGCAAAGCCAATGCCAAACAAACGGGCCGGGAACCAGTCGGCAATATGCATCAGGCGCTGATACGCTGGCGTGCCTTCATGATCTTGTTGCAGCAGGGCCTCCAACTGCAGCATTTGTGGGTCTTCGCTGTGGCTGGGCTGATTCAACTGACGCAAAATCACATAGGTAATGATGCCAAAAGCACCCAGCACTAAAAACCAGAACAGCACGGCGGCGTAATAGCGGAAGTTCAGCCAAATCAGGCTTTGGCCATAGCTGGCATCGTCCGATTGCAAACCGCTGTGTTGGCGAATTTGCTGCATCGCCAAAAAAGCAGCTTCATCGTCATTGCGATCCTGCGCGTTTAAAAACTGCTTGTACAACTGACGGTAGTGCCAGCAACCAATCGCCAGCAACAACAACAAAGCATTGACCAGCGTAGTCACCAGCCACTGGTCAATCAGGCACAGCAGCAACCACACCAACAGGCCAGGCAGTAAAATCCAGCCATACTGACCCACCGGGTGCTGAGCCACCTGGGCCAGTTTGCTGTCTGCTGTCAGCGAAAACCAGCTTTTAACATAGCGACTGGCCTGCCACAGCTCACTGCGGGCGGCCAACCGCTCAACAATCAGGGCCAGTAACATACTCACTAAGGTCATAAAGTGCTCTCCTGTAATGCCATCCGGTAACGCTGCCAGTCAAAGGCGGGGCCGGGGTCCGTTTTACGTGTTGGCGCTATCTGTTGATGCCCGGTGATCCGCTCAGGGGTAATGGCCGGGTACTGCTGCATCAACCAGCGGGTTAAACGCGTTAAACTCTGGTACTGTGCATCAGTATACGGCAAATCATCGGTGCCTTCTAACTCAATACCAATTGAAAAATCATTGCATTGCTCCCGGCCATCAAAACAACTGACACCGGCATGCCAGGCGCGCTTATCAAAGGGCACGTACTGCCAAATCTGGCCATCGCGCCAAATCACGCAGTGCGCCGACACCCGCAAATGCGCAATCTCAGCAAAAAACGGGTGGGCAGATACATCCAACTGGCCCAGAAAAAAGTCGTCAATGTGGCGTTGTTGCGCTTCGGCAGGAACAAACTGGCCTGGTGGTAAACTAATATTATGCACCACCAGCAAGCTGATGCTTTCACCGTCGGGCCGCTGATCGCAATGCGGCGACTTGCGTACACAATGAACCGGAGATGGCAGCATAAGTTTCCTGTTGGCAAAAGCAGCTTTGTCGTATGATACCACTGGTCGGGGCGAGAAGAGAAATAGCATGACAGAAAAGCAACCAACTGAATCGACAGAATATATCGGTAGAAGTTTTACCGTGATAGCCTGGTTGCTGCTGCTTGGCCTGCTGGTCTGGTGGTTTCAGGGCTATCTGCACAACCAGAGCAACCCCAACCAACAACTGCACAGTGTTCAGGGTATGCAAGGGGAAACCCGCACTACCCTGGTTCGCAACCGCTCGGGGCATTATGTCGGCACAGCCTTAATCAATGGCCTGCCGGCCGACTTTATGCTGGATACCGGTGCCACCACAGTCGCAGTATCGGAGCAAGCCGCCAGGCGGCTGGGTTTAACCAGAGGCCAGCGGATTCAGGTGATGACGGCCAATGGCGTTGCCGATGCCTGGCGCAGCCAGATTGATGAGTTGCAACTGGGCGATATCCGGCTGCGGCAGGTCGAAGCCAGCATCGTGCCCAATCTGAGTGGTACCGAGATTTTATTAGGCATGAGTGCACTGAACCAGTTAGAATTCAACCAACAAGCCAACCAACTGACCCTGATACAACGCTGATCCTATGTCGATGACCATTACCACTGAACTGCAGCACCATATTCGCGCTTCTGTTGCCGCCGCCCTGGCAGAAGATTTAGGCAATTTACCGGTTGAGCAAGGCGATATCACCGCCAGCCTGATCCCGGCCAGCCAGCAAGCCAGTGCCACCATCATTAGCCGGGAAGCAGCCATCATTTGTGGCGTGGCCTGGGTCAATGAAGTGTTCCAGCAACTGGATCCCAGCGTGCAGCTGGACTGGCAGGTGCAGGACGGCGACAGCGTCGCCCCCAATCAACTGCTCTGCCGCCTGCAGGGCAACGCCCGCAGTCTGCTGACCGGTGAGCGCAGTGCGTTGAATTTTTTGCAAAGCTTAAGTGGCACCGCCACCACCACAGATCTGTACGTGCAACAATTGGCCGGCAGCCGTACCCAGTTGCTGGATACCCGTAAAACCATTCCCGGCCTGCGACTGGCACAAAAATACGCGGTGTTGTGCGGTGGTGGCCAAAACCATCGTATCGGCCTGTTCGATGCGTTTTTGATTAAAGAAAACCACATCGCCGCCGCTGGTGGCATCGACAAAGCAGTAGCTCAGGCTCGCAGCAATTTCCCCGGCAAGCCGGTGGAAGTCGAAGTAGAAAGCCTGCTGGAACTGCAACAAGCGCTGACCGCCAAAGCCGATATTATTATGCTGGATAACTTCAGCCTGGCTGATATTCAGCAAGCTGTGGCCATCAATCAACAGCAGGCCAAACTGGAAGTCTCCGGTAACATTACCAGTGAACGACTGCGCGAGCTGGCCGCCACCGGGGTAGATTTTATCTCCTCCGGCGCTTTAACCAAGCATGTGCAGGCCATTGATTTATCGATGCGGTTGCAGATTCGCAGCTAGCTTTTACTTTGAAGCCGCATCACTGCGGCTTCAGTGCAGCTTCGCTTTGCCTGGCATTGCCACCAAAAAATTGACACGGAACTGTCGGCTTCTGTTACACTCAAACAGGAACCCATGTTAGCGTGAACACTAAGCCATGCAGCAATCAGACACACCGCGCACCGGGCGGGTGGTGTTCTGGCAGGATGTGAAAGGCTTCGGATTTCTCATCTGCCAGCAAAGCCAGCAAAAGCTGTTTTTTCATATCCGTGATTTTGTCAGCAAATCTGCTCGCCCCGAGCTTGGCGATGAGTTGCAATTTAGCTTGGGCACCGACAAGCATGGCCGCCCCATTGCTACTCAGTTGCAGTTTACCGCGGCCGACAAACAGCAACCCCAAGCCAATAAACCCAACCAACCCATTGATCTGGGCTATGCCGAAGATGTGTCGCTGTATTTTCGCAGTGGCTTTTTAATGCTGCTGATCATTGCCTTGCTGTTTGGCAGCCTGCCTTACGTGCTGCCCATTTTATACATCGAAGCCAGCCTCTTTACCTATTGGCTGTACCAACAAGACAAGGCTGCAGCGATTAGCGGCCAGGTGCAGCGCCTGCCGGAAGAAAGCCTGCAACTGTACAGCTTCATCGGTGGCTGGCCGGGCGCGCTGCTAGCGCAAAAAAAGCTGGCGCATAAACGCCGTAAGTTTCGTTTTCAACGCGAATTCTGGCTGGTGGTGCTCGGCAATGCCATGCTGATCGCCTGGCTGCTTAGCCAGCATGGCCAGGAATTTATCGGCCGGCTGGCGTTGTTTGGCAGCTAAGCAGCAACCCTACCCTTGCGGAAATAAGTCACGTATACTCAATTTATTCAATTATTCATCTGAGCTAGTCATGCCACCGCGTATCGATGACCCCGTGCACCAACAATTGGTGGCTCTGGCCAGCGCAAACCATCAGCTGGATGCACTTTGGCTGTATGGCTCCCGCGCCAGGGGCCAAGCCTCTGCACAGAGCGATTACGACTTGGCCGTGCTTTTTTCTTACTATGAGCCGGATCCCCTGGAGCGTCGACTGACCCCGGAGCTGCTAGCGCTGGATTGGCAACAACAACTGCCGGATCTACAGCTGTCGGTGATTGATATCCAACAGGTGGCGCTGCCGCTGGCTTATACCGTCATCCAGGACAACACCCTGTTGTTTTGCCGCAACGATTTCGCCCGGCTCGAATTGGAGCGTCGACTGATGTCCAAATGGGAGCTGGATCATCTTTACCATAAGGCCCACTATGCTTAATGCGTATTTAGATAACCTGACCGAGCATAGCCTCGAATGCCTGCAGTTGCTTGATGAGATTTCGCTGTTGGCAAGCAAGGGGATCCTCTCAAAAATCGAGCAAAGTGCTGCCGAACGGCAATTGCAGGTGCTCACCGAAGCCGCTATCGGCATTGCCAAGCACTGGGTGAAACAGCAGCAAGGCAGCGCACCAGCCGAAGCTTACAGCAGCTTTGAAAAACTCAGCCAGCTTGGCTTGTTGACAGCGGAAGAACTAAGCCAGTGGCGCAAAATCATTGGCCTGCGCAATGCCCTGGTGCATGACTACCTGAACTTTAACCGTGAAGTGTTGCAACGAGTACTGACCCAACGCCACTACCAACAGGTGTTTGATTTTATTGGGCAGGCGGCGCGAGCTCTGCGATCAACCCCCTAAGAGAAATGTGAATCTGACCCCGAATTTTATTAGGAAGGATTTCTTATCATCCGCAGGTTCAACGCACAACTGATATGGGAAAATGTGAATCTGCCCCCCTTGATTACCTGGTTTACTCACGAAGGTTGATGGGTGGCAAAAGCTGGTAACCCTCGGTATGGCCCACTATACTTAGTTGAACCATCAGAGGTAGCTATGCGATTGACTACAGAACAAATTAAGCACATTAAATCCGTTGTGGCTGATGAGTTAGGCGAAAAGGCCACTGTGACTTTGTTTGGCTCCCGGCAGCAGAATGAGAAGCGAGGTGGCGATATTGATTTACTGGTGAGCTCTACGATGGTTATCGAGCAGCCCGCTCTGATCGCCGCCAGATTGGAAGCCAAAATTATGCAGCGTATTGGCTTGCAAAAAGTGGACGTATTGCTGAGCGCCCCAAACCTGCAACATTTTCCTATTCACGCCATCGCAGCGAACGGAACCCCTTTATAATGCCAACATTTGATGAACAACAACGACTGGCTTTTTTGATCCGGGTGATAAAAAAAGAGCGTACCCAGTTGGAAATAACACAACAGCGTTTGTTTAGCGAAGCGGTCACTGCGAAACGTTTGCAAGACCTAGAGCGCGACCCAGCTTTTTCTGAACAGCTGGATGCTTTTGCCAGTCGTTTTGCAAGGCTGCAAGATAATGTGGGTGATAAGTTGTTGCCTGCTACCTTGTTGGCATTGGGTGAGCCTAAGGGACCTGTCCTCGATAACCTGAACAAAGCAGAACGCTTTGGTTGGCTCGATTCAGCTGAAAACTGGCTGCTCGCGAGGCAATTGCGAAATAAAATGGTGCATGAATACATCGAAGATCTGACTATTCTGGCCGATGCACTCAATACCGCCAGTCAATTTAGCCCTATGCTTCATCAATTTGCAGAGCAACTAATCCAAGCTCTGTCACAGCGGAATTTATTACCCGCTAGCAAGGAGGTAAGTTAAACTTGGCTTTATTTCATTGGGGATCTGACCCCGAAGGTTCCCGCCAGTCAATTTAGCCCTATGCTTCATCAATTTGCAGAGCAATTAATCCAAGCTCTGTCACAGCGGAATTTATTACCCGCTAGCACGGAGGTAAGTTAATCTTGGTTTTTTTTTCATTGGGGATCTGACCCCGAAGGTTCGCCGAAGGTTCAAAAAAGATCAACAGCCCCTAGAAAAAATGTGAATCTGACCCCGAATTTCTGCCCCCGGACCCCGAAGGTTGGAATCTGCCCCTGACTTTTATTCAAATAGTGTAGTCACTTTGGCCAGCACTTCATCCATAATGGATGCTGGCAGGGTATCTACCTTCCGGGCATGCCGTGCTGAAAGATCAATGACACGGGGCTGATCACAACGCACTACGCCAGTCGTATTACCACCTTCAACGGGTACGGCAAAACCTAACCGCTTGGCAAAGGCCCCGCCTGTGGTAATTGGGCAGATGACCGGCAGCTTGGTAGCATGATTGAAGGCCGTGGCTGACACAATCAGCACCGGACGCTGGCCGCTTTGTTCATGGCCAGCCGTCGGATCAAGAGAAACCAGGTAAATATCTCCCCTGTTCATAAAAGCTCTTCGCCAACCGCAGGTGTGTCAACCCATTCGCGCTCCTCCGGTGACAACGGTTGCGAATAATCAGAAGCGGCAAGCAGCTCTTCAAGGGTATATCGAGGCCGGGGATTGGGATTAACGACCAAACAGCCATGATCAACTGCCAACCCAACAGTGGTACCAGCCTGAAGGTGTAACTGCTCTAAAAAAGCTGGTGGAACGGCTAACATGACAGAGCCACCGACTTTACGAAGATTCGTGGTGTGCATCATAGCTCTCCAATAAAATAAAGTTATATATAAATATAACATCCCATCAAATGCCACGCAAGCAGAAGAAAAATGAAAGCCAGTGGCGTAACATCATTGGTCTGCGCAATGCCTTAGTGCATGATTACCTGAACTTTAGCCGTGACGTGTTGCAACGGGTAGTGATCCTGCGCCACTATCAACAGGTGGTTGATTATATCCAGCAGACTCAACGCTCAAACTGATTAGAAAAAATGTGAATCTGACCCCTGATTCCATGAGTTTTATCGCTTCATTTGTGCCGGACGCACAACTGGACAAAAAGCATCCAAACCAACTAAAATAATTAAAGTGACCATTTCTAATAAGGAAGCGCTGTGGAAATCCTCAATGCCAGCGATGCCAAACGTGAGTTTGGTAAATTACTGATCAAAGCTCAACATGAGCCGGTTGGCATTAACAAGAATGGCAAGCCTGTAGCCGTGGTGCTCTCTGCCAAAGAATATGCCCAGTTGGAAGCATGCAGGGCAGAACGTTTGCAAACCGCTCTGATGGCAGGGCTTCAGGAACTAAAATCCGGCCAGGTTGCCGATGGCAACGCTGTGATTGAACGCCTAAAACAGCGAGCTCGAAGCCATTATTGATTATACCTTGGAGCAATGGGGCTCTGCACAGGCCATAACCTACATTGATGAGTTTGAGAAAATAGCAAAGCTGCTAGCCGAAAACCCTGAGTCAGGCACCGAGCGACCAGAGTTTTTTGACGGCCTCCGAAGTTTTCCCTTCAACAGCCATAGTTTGTATTTCATCAAACAAGCCGATGGCATCACCATTATTCGGATATTGCATCAACGCATGGATCCAGCGGGTCAGGTGCACAAAAAATTCGAACCATGAAAAAAAGCGCATCTGACCATTTTCAGTACCCTTAGCGAAATGTGAATCTGACCCCGATTCTAGATATGAATCTGACCCCGATTCCAGATAGTCTGCCAGACCCTAAATTGTCCCTTCAACAGAAAAAACCAGCAAGAACTAACCCATTAAGGTAGGGTTTGTCGCTAAAACCATCCCAATCAATAGTACTTTTTTACTATATTTTTTTGGCGATTTTAGCAACAAAAACAGGTTTTTTACTATTAAAATCAAACAACTAAAAAAAATTCAAAAAAAATGCGAATTTCAACTTGCGCATTTGGTAATTTACCGCAGAATAAGAGGTAGCCTTTGATTGGCTGTTAACAACTCAGGAGTTTTACTATGAAAGCAATCCAAAAAACCCAACAGGGTTTTACCTTAATTGAATTGATGATTGTTGTCGCAATCATTGGTATTTTGGCTGCTGTGGCTTTGCCTGCTTATCAGGATTACACAAAACGTGCTATCGTATCTGAAGGCATAGGTGTAGCCGCTGCAGTCCGTTCAACTATGACAGAGAATCTAGTAACCGGAGCACCAACTGCTTGCGCTGGAATTACTACTGGCGCCGCATCAGTAATCGGAAATACTACAATTACGTCTTGCGATAATGCAGGACCAAGCTTCTTAGTAACGGTAGATGCAAACGGCGACGATGTGGCTCTTACCTTTACTGCAAATGAAAGTGATACGGGTGTTGAATGGGAGTGTTCTGCACCAGGAGCTGTCCACAAGTGGGTGCCAGCTAATTGCCGTAACTAAATAAACCTTGAACTAAACCTTCGAGGACAAATCTCAAAGCCAACAAGCCCGCCTAGTGCGGGTTTGCTTTTTCCAAATATCGAACTTTCGGGTTACCCATTAGCCTCTCGGTGTCAATAGCATAACAAAACTAATATTGGGGTCATAATATTGGGGTCAGAACAATAATATTGGGGTCACAATAATATTGGGGTCAGAACCTGAGGGATCCCCACAAATTTCTCTGTTTCATACAATGGTATAGCATGACCTCTCAAGCAGGTGTTCACAGTGATGTAATGCCTCGCGCCACTGCTTTATTGTCAGCTTCATGCGTTTTGCTATGGCCCGTAAACCTAAAGTATGAAACGATAACACACGTTTTTCCCGCTCGGTATTAGCTTGAAACTGCCGATGTTTCTTGGCTACGGTTATCCCAACACCGAGCAATATAAGTGCTAAGCAGGCTAAGTTGATCAACAGCAACAAAACGCTGATACGATGACGTTTGGTACTGCAATTTTGCTCAAATCCCAGACCAAACTTGGCACTTTTCATGTCTCTGAAGCTTTCTTCTATCTGCATGCGTTGCCGATAAATCGCCACTACCTGCCTACTGTGGTTTTTCGACGCCGGTAAATTTGATGCCAGAAGCCAAGGCTCGGTATTTCCCCTTGAATGCGTTTTGGTCGCTTTTGAGCGCTTGAAGCTGCCATCCGCATTATGCACATGGCGTCCTTTGCTTTTCTGTTTATACAGGGTCAATGTGCAAGTAAAGGGCTTATACCTTGCAATGTCTGCTTCATATTTTTTCGGGCGCTGAGTTGCTTTAGCAAACAGCTGACTAATACATTGCCAGTGCACACCACGGTCTGTTGAATAAAAGTTTGGCTTACGTACCCGGCCAACAAAATACCACCCAAGAGCCTTAACCTGGCGAAACCAGGGCGCTTTAAATCCTGCGTCTGTAACGATCACCGGTTTACAGTTTGAGGGAAGTAATACTGATAAAGTGTACAAAAACTGCTGATGAACCGCGGGTTTTTCCTTTGTGCTTAGTGGATGGACTTCCTGATACAAAGTAATAGGCCGACCATCGAAAGTCAGTGCAGCTCGAAGCAAAAAATGTGTGCCGCTTGCATCAAGATCTGACCAATCAATACTTATAGTTGGGTGTTTTGATTTGCAGAACAGCTGGCAAATGGCAGCATAAACCAGCGTTTGTTCACGTAGCAAGTGAGCATTTGAGAGTAAGCGATCAGCTCGCTTAATGTTATGTTTTTCAAGAGCACTTGAGTGAATTCCCCTGCCTATACTGGTCACCGTAGCAGCATTACCATTGGCCAGGCTGTGCACACAATCAATGACAGCTTTTTGCCTGGTTGCATGCATTTTAGGTGTGACAAATGAAACGATATTGGTCAAGATAGTACGAACATTCATGGTTGTTTGGTCTCAGTGATGTTTGGCGATTGATCTGATCACCGAACGCCATGAATGTTCCTTATCATGTCATCTTTTTGTTTTCGCTAACAATTTCGTGGGGATCCCTCAGGGTCAGAACAAAATTTCTTGAAACCTTCAGGTCAAATTCTTAATGCCCAGCTTTAGGTTAAGCTTGCCTTGCCACGGGTTGATCACCTTCACAGCTGCTGCCTCAAAAGGTGCAGTATCACGGGTAGCAACGATAAAGCCTCTGGATTGCGCTATCGCAGCGATGTACCCATCCGGTGTTGGAAACCCCCTGCCAGCCATTCTGGCAGTTGCCGCTAACCTGGCATAACAACGCGCAGCAGCGGTATCAAATGGCAGTATGCGATCGGTAACCTTCGGGGTCAGATCCCTAACGCTCAAGCGAGGACTTTTAACCCTTTATCAGCAACCAAATTCAGGAGCTTAAGTGAGGTACCACGAGGCTTTTTGCCACCTTGCTCCCACTGCTTTACTGTTGAAGGTGAAGTATTAAGATAAGCAGCGAATACAGCCTGACTTACATGCTCTCTTTCACGAAGTGCTTTAATACGTGCAGCATCGGAAGCCTTCGGGGTCAGATCCCGAGTAGCAACGGTTTCAAACAGAACCTTGAGCAGAACCTTCGGGGCTGAATTATAAACTTGCAAAGTCACAACAATTAACTATTATTTAATCAAAAAGATCAAAACATTGTAACAATGCCTCGAAAACCGCGATTTAGATTACCCGGATTGGTGCAACATATTATTCAGCGAGGGAACAACCGGCAGGTATGCTTCTTCACGCAAAAAGATTATACCGTATACCTCGACCGGCTAAGACACTATGCACACCAGCATCATGTGTCCATTCATGCCTTTGTACTTATGACCAATCATGTACACCTACTGGCAACACCACAGGTTGAAAACAGCATCAGCCTGTTGATGCAAGACCTTGGGCGGTACTATGTCCAGTATGTGAATAAAAATTATGCCCGAACTGGCACTTTATGGGAGGGTCGCTACAAATCAACCATCGTCGATACAGACCAATACAGTTTAGCTGTTAGTCGCTATATTGAATTGAATCCAGTCAGAGCAGGCATGGTCGATCACCCTGCCGCCTACCCATGGTCAAGTTTTCAGGCAAATGCTTTAGGCAAAAACATTGAGCTTTGGCAGCCACTACCGGCGTATTTATCTTTAGCAAATACGCCTTCCGGGCGACAAAAAAGTTACCGTGAGCTTTTTGCAAAGCCTTTCTCAGATAAAACCCTGGCTGAAATCCGTTTGGCCAGCCAAGGTGAATGGGTACTTGGAAGCGAGCACTTTAAGCAACAAATCAGTATTCAACTCAGTAACCGCAGGCCCATCAGTCCCAGCAGAAAGCAACCTATACATGGTTAACCAGAAGGAGGCCAAAACGTTGAAAGGTGCTTTGAACAAGAAAATAGCAACTACGCCATCAATATGTCATACTAAGTATGATACAACCAGACAAAAACCATAAGGCATTTTTGATGAGAATATTCAAAAATGCTTGGTTTGAACGTTTCTGCCGAAAGCAACGCATTTCCGATAAAGCTTTGCTTGAGGCGATTGAGCGCGCTGAACGTGGGCAGGTTGATGCTCATCTGGGTAGTGGTGTCATAAAACAACGTTTGGCTCGAACAGGGCAAGGCAAATCGGGTGGTTTTCGTACCGTTATTTTTTATCGTACAGCAAAGCGTGCTTTCTTCATGTACGGCTTTGCTAAAAGCAGCCGCGATAACCTTGAGCCTGATGAAGAGGCGCAGTTTAAGAAGGCGGCTTCTCATCTACTTGATGTAACCGATGAGCAGCTAGCCAGTTTAATTGCTAACGGACAATTTTTGGAGGTAACTGCAAATGTCAAAAAAGTACCGGAGTGATGCCTTCGCAGCAATTCATGAAACCATGGAAGCGTTGCATGACGTTGGCGCGATTAACAAGCAGACTATGCGCGAATTCGATGCCAGCTGCCTTACACCTGTGGAAGTGTTATTGCCAGAGCAAATCCGCGCGCTAAGAGAGCGGGAGCACCTCTCTCAGCCAGTCTTTGCCCGTTACCTAAATGTCAGCAAAAATGTGGTGTCCGATTGGGAGCGAGGAACCAGAAAACCAGGTGGACCCGCCCTGCGCTTATTAACGATCATTAAGAAAAATGGTATCCAGTCGATTGCTTGATTGCTTTCTTAACGAACCTTCAGGTTGAATATCGGTGTCAGAACAAAATTTTTTGCGTGTCTAACTGCTGAACAAATTCTCCTTACTGCACTATCCAAAGAGTGAACTTGCCATTTTGCAGGGTTTCGGGGTCAGATCCCTAACCTTGGGGTCAGATCCCTAATGCCCTTATAAAGCTGTCCACACTGCTCTTAGGTGAAAGAGCACTCACGCTTGTAAACCTGTGAAGAAAGGGGTATGGTGCCCTTGTTCCTTTTATTGGTTTTGCTTAACGGAGTATTACTTTGTTAGTGGACACCCCAACAACCAGCTTTAATCCCCTCACCGCCTGCCAGCTCTGAGCCGGGCGAGCTTGGCTACGCCCGGGCCGAAATACCCTTTTTTTACTTTGTTGTATTCACGTCTGTCTTTACGGAGGCATTGTGTTGCACCCTACGACCTATGTTGCTCAAACGGATCCAACGCTGAATGTGTTACTAAACGCACACTGGCTACCCCGTCAGCTTTATCGCAACTTGCTGTTGCCGCCAAAACCAGTCTCAACCGCTCGCCAAACCAGGTACCAGCGGCAAAACCGTTTGATGCCCGGAGACCATGCCGAGCTGTTCGATGTTTCCAGCGGCTCCAAATTCTGGATCACCCTCAGCCAGCCAGTACCTGCCAAAGGTGCTAAGCAGACTGCTGTTGAGTTGGACTCGCCTCTTGGCCGCGCCTTACTGCAGAAGAAAGCGGGTGATCAGGTTGTGATCACACTTGGGCGCAGCCAATTGCATTTGATCGTGCTGCAGATTACGAAAGCCCAAATGCCCTAATTACCAACGAAGCCGGGAGGTTATTGCCATGCAGTATTTTCGTTCGCAGCACAGTACACAACTGGTAAAAGCGCATTCGACAATCTGGCTGCTGCGACCAGCATGCTCGATGCATTACAGCGAAGGAAATTTCCCATGAGTAAAGAGAAAACGAAGAAAAAGCCACAACACAACCTGAAAGAAAAGCGGCGCCTGAAAAAGGAAAAGCGCACTCAGGAATAAAAGGCCTGGTTGCAGGGGCTACTTAGCCCCTGCAATAAAATAATTATGAATATCGGGTCATAACAAAATTTCTTGCAACCTTCAGGCCAGCTCAACCTTCGGCGTCAGATCCCGAGGAGCAACGGTCTGAGTAACAACGATCTCAAACAGCCCCTTAGAATAAACTAAGGATAAATTCGCTTCCCTACCCGTGAAATGTGCTCAAGCAGTGCCGGGCTCTGGATATCGGCTAATAGCTTTACATCGACCTGATATGGCAAATCGCTTTCATCAAATGCCATCATCAACAAGGCAAGCTGATGGCGGTCCAAGGTCTGGCCGGTAATCGCAAGAACGATATCGCTGCGCTCATGCATAGTGCCTTTAGCACGTGAGCCAAAAAGAATGGCCGTCTCAATTGCTGGAAATTGCTGCAAGGTATTCAGCATTTGCTGCTGCAGCTTGGTAAGACCATAACCTTGATTCACTCAGTACCCTGCACAATGTCTTGCAATAATGCCAAATGCCAGTCCGTTAACATTGGCAAATAATCGCTGGCAATGGCCTGAAGCACCAGCTCGAACTTTGCACTGTCGTAGGTGTGCCTCATTAAGTTATGATCACCAATCATCCTTAGCCACACTTCGGCGTCGTCAATGTACTTTGCCTGATAGGCCAATCGAACTACCGCCCGAGGGGAGATTTGATCGATCACCAGGCCGTCATGTTCCATTTTATCTTTCAACACTTTCCAGGCCAGCTCAAAGGTAAATTCAAAACGCTGAATAATCCCTTCTTTTTCCAGTTGATTTAACTGGCTAAGATCTTGATCCATGGCTTCGCGCAATAAACCAAAAGCCCGCTGGAAATTCTGAAATCGTTGTTGCCAACGGATATCCTGCATCTGTATTCCTCTTTGGATCGAATGCTGCTGAGTAGAGCTGAAACTATAAGAGCAAGAAATATCAGGTAAGAGCCGCAATCAGGAACCTTCAGGATCAGCTCCCTACCTTAAGGTTAAGCTTGCCACGGGTTGATCACCTTCACAGCTGCTGCCTCAAAAGGTGCGGTATCGCGGGTAGCAACGATAAAGCCTCTGGATTGCGCTATCGCAGCGATGTACCCATCCGGTGTTGGAAACCCCCTGCCAGCCATTCTGGCAGTTGCCGCTAACCTGGCATAACAACGCGCAGCAGGGGTATCAAATGGCAGTATGCGATCGGTAAAGATTGCTTGCAAACCATCGACCGCCTGTTGCAACACATCTTGTCTTTTCCCCTGAGGCAAAGCTGCAATGCCAAATAACAATTCAGCTAAAGTAACGCTGGATAAGTACAGACTTTCAGAAACCTGCTGATTGAGCCAATGCACTACAGCAGAAGCTGGTTCAGGTTTCATCGCTTCAGAAACCACATTGGTATCCAGAAGAATCATTCAAACCCCATCGGTTCAGCAGGTACTTTTGAGCACTGTTGCTCAAGTGCATCTAGGTCATCATTGGTTAATCCAAGTTGACCGCTTAACGCAGCCAGCGCATCACCTACGCGCAACCGTGCAGCTGGTTTGATCGCATTGGCAAGAATTTCACGCACCTCGGCCTCTGTACTGCGCCCGTGCTGAGCGGCACGTACTTTCAAGGCCCGATGGACTTCATCAGGTAAGTTCCTTACAGTTAACATTGCCATGAAACCTCCAAAAGAACACAACCAATGCATTCAATATAGATATTTGCATGCACTTTTGCAAGTTCCTTACGTCTCTGTTGGGCGACACAACATGCTTGACAATTGCAGCCATCTAGACATTTAGATTGACAGTTTTAGCGCAACATGCTTTGATTACCTATCCCTAATTCTGGAGGACACTTCGAATGAAACGCGAAACCATCGCCCTGCACCATGGCTACCAGCCGGATAACCAACACTCGGTGGCTGTTCCCATCCACCAAACCAGTTCGTTTAGCTTTGACAGCGCTCAGCACGCCGCCGATCTGTTTGATTTAAAAGAAACCGGTAATATTTATTCGCGCATTATGAACCCCACCTGCGCGGTGCTGGAGCAACGCATTGCCGCGCTGGAAGGCGGCATCGGCGCTTTGGCGGTCGCGTCCGGTATGGCGGCCATTACCTACGCCATTCAAACCATTGCCGAGACCGGTGATAACATCATTTCCATCAATGAGCTCTACGGTGGCACTTACAACCTGTTCGCCCATACCCTGCCCCGCCAGGGCATTGAAGTTCGCTTTGCCGATAAAGACGACTACGCAGCCATAGAACAGCTGATTGATGAGCGCACCAAAGCCGTGTACTGCGAAAGCATTGGCAACCCGTCCGGCAGCATTGTCGATATTGAACCACTGGCTGCATTGGCCCATCGCCATGGCTTGCCGCTGATTGTCGATAATACCGTCGCAACGCCCTTTTTATGGCGACCAATTGAACAAGGCGCCGATATCGTGGTGCACTCGGCCACCAAATACATTGGCGGCCATGGCACCACCATTGGTGGCCTGATTGTCGACTCGGGCAAATTCCCCTGGGCCCAGCATGCCAAACGCTTCCCGCTGTTGAACGAGCCGGATGTGTCCTACCACGGAGTCAGTTATACCCGCGATGTCGGCGAAGCCGCTTTTATTGCGAGGGCCCGGGTAGTACCGCTGCGTAATATGGGAGCAGCTTTAAGCGCCCAGGCTGCCTGGAATCTGCTACAGGGGCTGGAAACACTGGCACTGCGGATTGAACGCATTAATCAAAACACCCAGGCGGTAGCGCGCTGGTTACAGCAGCAACCCCAGGTGAGCTGGGTGAAATACGCCGGTTTGCCAGAGCACAAAGACCACGCCCTGGCACAAAAGTACATGCAGGGCCAGGCTTCAGGTATTCTGAGCTTTGGGATCAAAGGCGGCCGTGAAGCCGGCGCTCGGTTCTACGATGCGCTGCAGTTGATCCTGCGTCTGGTCAATATCGGCGACGCCAAAAGCTGCTCCGCCATTCCGGCCGCTACCACCCACCGGCAACTGAATGAAGCTGAATTAGCCGCAGCCGGGGTCTCTGCCGACATGGTGCGCCTATCCATCGGGATAGAGCACATTGATGACTTACTGGCAGATTTACAGCAGGCTTTAACTGCAGCCACGCACTAAAAATATTCCCCGCCTGATACAGCCGCTGCACGAACAGCGGCTTAAGCAAAGCATAATTTTTTTATCTTTGGCTCGCTCAATGCATTTCCTCGCCTATTATTAACAAATAATTGGAGCTAGAGGTGAGCAATGACCATCAAACTAATGTTCCGGATTGGCCTGGGAGCCGCTTTGGCAGCCACACTGGTGCTGCTGCTGATCGTGCTGGCACTGCGTTCGACCATGCTGCAAACCCAACAACTACAGGATTACCGCTATCAGGCTTATCAGCTGGGGCAAGACTCCTCACTGAACTCAACCCAGCTTACCATGCTGGCCCGTCAATACATTGCCACCCTGGATCGGCACTACCTGCAGCAATACAACGATCTGGTTGCTGTGATTCAGGGGGAGTCAGCAGGGGCTGATGGCCGGCGTTTAAGTTATGTCGACCGGTTGCGGGCGATGAATTTTACCCAAGCCGAATTGCAGCAGCTGGAGCGCTCAAACCAACTGTCGATGGCATTGATTGCAACGGAAGAAGCTGCCTTTGCCTTGGTTGAATCCATGGCAGGTCAGGATCCTGCCAGCTTAACCCAGCAGCAACTGGCCGCCTGGGTACAAGCCCATGCTTTGCTGAATGGCCGCGCTTACATGACGGAAGTCAGCGCCATTATGCAACCCGTGGCTCAGTTTGAGCAGATGCTGGACGAGCGCACCGCAAGCTCGGTAGCGCAGGTGCAACAGCGCCTTGCGCTGATTGTCGCTATCAGTCTGATCGCGGTGCTCACCATTATCCTGGTATTGGCTATCTGCTACTGGCTCATCGAGCAACGGGTGATCCGACCAACCGATCGCTTGCTGGGCCAGGTGCGGGTGATCAGCCAGGGCGATCTGTCTCAACCGGTAGCCGCCAGCAGCAAACAGGATGAAATAGGCTTACTAACCCAGGCCTTTGGCACCATGACTGAGCAATTGAATCAGTTGCTGCAGCAGATTTATCAGCAGGCACAAAGTGCCCACCAATCGGCCAGCGAACTTACCCAGGTTGCTACCCAGACTGCGCAAATCAACGAAGAGCAACAAGCCAGCATTCAGGTGATCTCATCCTCGGTGTATCAAAATACTCAGGCCGTGCGCGAAGTTGCCAGCAATTGTTCACATGCGGCCAAAGATGCTTCCAATGCCGATCAACAGACCGAGCAAGGCCAACAAGTGGTGCATGACAGCATAGGGGCGGTAGCCAGCCTGTCGGATAGTTTAAAAGCCTCTACCCAGGATTTGGCTGAACTGGAAAACTCCGTCAATCAGGTCGCCTCCATCCTGGATGTCATCACCAATATTGCCGGGCAAACCAACTTACTGGCCTTGAATGCTGCCATCGAAGCCGCTCGGGCCGGCGAGCAGGGCCGTGGTTTTGCCGTGGTCGCCGATGAAGTTCGCACCTTAGCCCAGCGAACCCAAAGTTCCACCACAGAAATACGCCAGCGGATTGAAGCCTTGCAGCAAGTCACCAGCAGCATGGGGCTGCGTATCCGCCAAAGCGATAGCGAGGTTCAGGTAGCGGTGGATAAAGCCAGTGATGTTGCCGCGACCTTGCAGAGCATCCAGCAGTTGATGAAAGGCATTCACGATATGACCACCACCATTGCGGCCGCGACAGAGCAGCAATCCTCGGTTTCAGACGATATCTCCGAACGGCTCATTCGCTTTCAGGACACCACCAACCAAAGCTCAGAACAAGGGCAGCAGGTGGCAGCACAGGCCAGGCGTTTGAAAGACCTGGCCGAAAGTCTGAACCAAACCCTTGGTCGCTTTAAACTGCGCACCACATCCTAACCTGATAAGCAGCCCAAGGAGGCAATGAATCCCAGTAAAAACTTGAATAACCAAACAATATTGGCATAATCAAAAGACCAATGATTTCTCGCTTGCTGGTTTTCTAATTTATGGCAGTTTCGGCAAACTCATCGCTTTTTAAGCGCCTGGCCCAGCAAGGGCTCATTAACGCCACCGCAGCGACTGAACTGCTGGGGCGCAGAGGCGGGCAGTACCAAAGCCTGCCAGAGTTTCTGCTAAAAGAAAAACTAATCTCCGGCCGTGATTTGGCCGAGCAGGCAGCCAGCCTGACGCACCATGCCCGCTTTGATTTAGACTTCTTCGATGCCGATACCATTCCCAAAGAGCTGCGTAACGAAAAGCTGGTCCGTAAGCACCAAATCATGCCACTGGCACGATCCGGGCGCAGCTTGCAGCTGGCCGTTGCCGACCCAACCAATATAGCGCCAATTGAAGATTTTGAGTTTAACACTGGCTTGCATGCCGAACTGGTGGTGGTGGAATACGACCAGTTACAAAAACTAATCGATAAACTCTTTGATAGTAGTTTTGATTCAGGCAGTAGCGGCGATTGGGATCTGAGTGCACTGACTACCGAAGAGGATGAAGACGACACCGACGATATGGCGGTGCAGCCGGATAAAGACGATCAACCCATCATCGCCTTTATCAATAAAATGCTGCTGGATGCCATTCGTAAAGGGGCATCTGATTTACACTTTGAGCCCTACGAAAAAATGTACCGCATCCGCTTTCGGATTGACGGCATTTTGCACGAAGTCGCTTCGCCACCCATTGCCCTGGCCAATCGGTTATCAGCCCGGCTTAAAGTTATGTCGCGGCTGGATATCGCTGAAAAGCGGGTGCCGCAGGATGGCCGTATTAAATTAAAGATTTCCGGCAAAAAATCCATTGATTTCCGGGTCAGTACCCTGCCGACCATCTGGGGCGAAAAAGTGGTAATGCGGATCCTGGACTCCGACAGCGCCATGCTGGGCATTGATATCCTTGGCTACGAAGAGCACCAGAAAAAGCTGTATATGGATGCCCTGGCACAGCCACAAGGGATGATTCTGGTGACAGGCCCTACCGGCAGCGGTAAAACGGTGTCGCTGTATACCGGCCTGAATATCCTGAACACCGAAGGCTGCAATATTTCTACCGCCGAAGATCCGGTCGAGATCAACCTGCCGGGCATTAACCAGGTGCAGGTGAACCCCAGAGCGGGCCTGACCTTTCCTTCCGCCCTGAAAGCGTTTTTGCGCCAGGATCCGGATGTGATTATGGTGGGGGAAATCCGTGATCTGGAAACGGCGGAAATTGCCATCAAAGCGGCCCAAACCGGTCACCTGGTACTCTCTACCCTGCACACCAACTCGGCGCCGGAAACCCTGACCCGCCTGCTGAATATGGGGGTGCCCGCCTACAACGTGGCCAGCTCGGTCAGCTTGATCATTGCGCAGCGACTGGCCAGGCGTTTGTGTGGCCATTGCAAAACCGAAGAAAAACTGCCTGAAGCAGAGCTGCTGCAGCAGGGCTTTACCCCGGAGCAGCTGCCAGGGCTGAAGCTCTTTAAACCGGTTGGCTGCGATCATTGCACCAATGGCTACAAAGGCCGGGTCGGTATTTACGAAGTCATGCCAGTCAGCCCTAAAATGGCAGAGATTATTATGGATGGTGGTACCTCACTGGATATCGTGCAGCAAGCGCAAGTGGAAGGGGTGAACAACCTGCGGCAATCCGGTTTGATTAAAGCGGCGGCAGGCCTGACCAGCCTGGCTGAGGTCAACCGGGTGACTAAGGGATAATGTTGAATGCTGAGTGTTGAATGTTGAATGCTGAGTGTTGAATGTTGAATGCTGAGTGTTAAGTGTTGAGTGTTGAGTGTTGAGTGTTGAGTGTTGAGTGTTGAGTGTTGAGTGTTGAGTGTTGAGTGTTGAGTGTTTAATGCTGAGTGCTGAAAAGACACAGTTACATTGATGAGATTACGTTGCATGCAAACTAACGGTGCTGTGCAATTCACATAGGATACAGACCATGGCTCAGGCCCAAAAATACAAAATCAAAGAGCTTGAAACCTACAGCTGGAAAGGTTTAAACCGGCGCGGTATCAAAACCACCGGTGAAATTAAAGGCGGCTCCAGCCAGGAAGTCAAAGCCCTGCTGCGTCAGCAAGGCATTACCCCCTCGATGGTCAAGCGCAAGCCCAAGCCGCTGTTTAACACTGAAAAGAAAGTCACCGCCGCCGATATTGCCGTCGTCACCCGACAGATTGCCACCATGCTGGGGGCTGGTGTGCCGCTGGTGCAAACCATCGACCTGATTGCCAGCGGTGCCGATAAAGCCAGCTTGCGTACCCTGATGCAAAAGGTCTCAGTCAAAGTGCAGGCCGGTTTGCCGTTATCGGAAGTGCTAAGAGAACACCCGAAGCATTTTGATGAATTGTACTGCGATCTGGTGAAATCCGGCGAGCAGTCCGGCGCGCTGGATGCCATTTTTGACCGTATTGCCATCTACAAAGAAAAGGCCGAGGCGCTGAAATCGAAAATCAAGAAAGCCATGTTCTACCCAATAGCGGTGCTGGTAGTGGCTGCGATTGTTACTTCGATTTTGCTGATTTTTGTGGTGCCACAGTTTGCCGAGATTTTTGCCGGTTTTGGTGCCGAGCTGCCTGCCTTTACCCTGTTTGTGCTGGGGATTTCCGAGCTGATGCAGGCTTACTGGTGGGTAGTATTAGCAGCCATTGTCGTGGCAGGCTATCTCATCAAGCAGGCCTATACCAAAAACCTGAAAGCCAGAACAGCGATGGATGCCATGCTGCTAAGAGCCCCAATATTTGGTGCCATTTTAAATAAAGCAGCCGTGGCCCGCTTTGCCCGTACCTTATCGACCACCTTTGCTGCCGGTGTGCCGTTAATCGATGCGCTGGAGTCTGCGGCCGGTGCTTCCGGCAATGAGATTTATCGCAATGCCATTCTGGAGATCCGCAATGAAGTGACCGCCGGTAACCAAATGCAGTTTGCGATGAAAAACACCAAGCAGTTCCCGGAGATGGTGGTGCAGATGGTGGCCATTGGCGAGGAGTCCGGTGCGCTCGATAGCATGCTGAGCAAAGTCGCCAATATCTACGAACAGGAAGTAGACGATGCCGTCGATGGCCTGACCGCCTTGCTGGAACCGATGATTATGGCGGTGCTGGGTGTGATCATAGGTGGTTTGATTATTGCGATGTATCTGCCAATCTTCCAGATGGGTAGCATCGTCTGATGATCACTGATTTTATTGCCGTATTGCAGCAAGCCCCCTGGTTTTTTTATAGCCTGGTGCTGGTGCTGGCTTTGCTGGTAGGCAGCTTTTTAAACGTAGTCATTTACCGTTTGCCAAAAATGATGGAGCTTAGCTGGCAGCAGGATTACCAGGCGTATTTTCAACCAGAGAGCACGCACCAAGCTAGCCAGCACTATAACCTGGCAGTGCCGCGCTCGGCCTGCCCCAGCTGTAAGGCGCCGATAGCGGCCAAAGATAACATTCCCATTCTAAGCTGGCTATGGCTCAAAGGTCGCTGCCGCCATTGTGGCACGGCGATTTCTGCCCGTTACCCGCTGGTGGAAGGACTGACCGCCCTGCTGTCGCTACTGATAGCCTGGCAGTTTGGCCCTTCTGTGATCACCCTGGTGTATTTGCTGGTGCTCTGGGCTTTGATTGCACTGAGCTTTATTGATCTGGATAAGATGCTGTTACCGGATCAGATCACGCTGCCGCTGCTCTGGCTGGCTTTATTGTTCAGCCTTAGCAGCTATGGCCCTACTCCGGCTGATGCCATTATTGGCGCAGCAGCCGGTTATCTTAGCCTCTGGTCGGTGTATTGGGGCTTTAAGCTGCTGACTGGCAAGGAAGGCATGGGCTATGGTGATTTTAAACTCTTGGCGGTATTTGGCGCCTTGCTCGGCTGGCAGCAACTGCCGTTAATTATTTTGCTGTCGTCGGCGGTTGGGGCTGTGCTGGGGTCCTTGCTGCTCTTGCTGCAAGGCAAAGACAAGAGCACCCCTATTCCCTTTGGCCCCTACATCGCCATTGCTGGCTTTGTTGCCATGTTGTTCGGCCAGCAGCTGACCAGCTGGTATGTGCAGGTACTGGGGCTTTGAACCAAACCACCACAACCACGCCTCTGGTCATTGGCCTGACTGGTGGTATAGGCTCGGGCAAGACCACAGTGGCCAATGGCTTTGCGGCACTTGGCATTGAGCTGGTGGATGCCGATCAGGTTGCCCGCGAGCTGGTACAGCCCAACAGCCCGGCCTTAGCGCACATTGTAGCGCACTTTGGTGCAGAGGTGCTGCAGGCAGACGGCCAGTTGGACCGAGCGGCTCTGCGGTCACGGGTATTTAGCCAGCCTGCCGCGAAGGAATGGCTGAACCAGCTGCTGCACCCGCTGATCCGACAGGAAATGCAGCGCCAACTGGCCAGTGCCCGCTCACCCTATGTGCTCTTTGTCGCCCCGCTGCTGCTGGAGAATCAGCTGCAAGATAGAGTCGACCGGGTGTTGGTGGTCGATATTCCGGAGCCATTGCAATTGCAGCGAACTTTACAGCGGGATGGTGGGTCAGAACAACAGATAGCCGCTATTATGGCTGCTCAGATCAGTCGTACTGAACGATTGGCTGCAGCCGATGATGTGATTGATAACAGCGCAGCACCAGAGCAACTAAGCGCCCGGATCGCGCAACTGCACCGGGATTATCTGCAGCTGGCCAACCAAAGAGCCTTTAAAAAACCATGAGCAGCATGACCGACGTACTGTATGAACATCCGCTAAATGAAAAAGTACGTACTTTCCTCCGGGTCGAGCACCTGTATCGCCAGGTGCAGTCCCATGCGGCCATGCAGCACGCCGCACAGCAACAGGCTTTCTTTACCAGCTTTTTTGCCTTGCTGGATGTGATGGAACGCAATGATGTCCGGCCAGACTTACTAAAGGACATTGAACGCTGCGAACAAGCCCTGGTGACCTGGTCGAAACATCCGTCGGTCTCCAACGATGCCTTGCAGCAAATGCTACAAAAAGCGGTGCGACTGCAAAGCGAGCTAAACCGCAGTGGCAAACTGTGCAGTCAATTCAAAGAAGACTCCTTTTTAACCCCACTTCGCCAGCGCTATGCCATGCCAGGCGGCGCCTGTTCGTTCGATGTGCCGCAATTGCATTACTGGTGCCATTTACCGGCAGAGCAACGCCAGTTTCAGCTGAATAAATGGCTGGAGCATCTGGAATTAGCCATGCAAAGCATTGATTTTGTACTGACATTTTTGCGTGAACGTGGCCAGTTCCAGAGCATGGAGGCCGAGAATGGCTTCTACCAAAGCACCACCGATCAGTTTGAGCTGCTACGGCTGAAATACGACAGCTCGCTGGGGGTGTATCCCACCGTTAGCGGCAACAAATACCGTTTTGCCATTCGCTTTATGCAGCTTTGCGATGCCAGCGGCCGCTTTGCCAGCGAGAAAACCATCCCGTTCGCGCTGGCTTGCTGTTAAAATAGCAAGCCTGCCATCGAAAGGAGTATCCAGGCAATGAACAAACCCATTGTTGACTGCCCCGTCTGCCAGACCAAGGTGGTGTATGAGCCGGCTTCGCGCTTCCGGCCATTTTGCAGCGAGCGCTGCAAGCTGATTGATTTAGGCGACTGGGCGGCAGAAAACCACCGGATCCCAGACAAAAGCCCGGTCAATCCAGAACTGGGCGAAGCCTATCTGGCCGAATTGGAAGCCGAGCTGATGGAGCAGGACAACGCCTTTTTTAAGTAAAGAGGGATTGCAGCCGCGCTACAATGGGCTGATTGGCATCGGGGAAAACCAGAGTGTGTAGTTGGCTGATGTCAAACCATGCAACCTGCTGCCCTTCCATACCCTTGGGCTCACCACTAAAAGCTTCTACCAGCCAAATATCCAGCAAGACCTCGCGTTCAGGATACTGATGCCGGATCTGCATCAATGGTGAGGCCTGCTCAATGCGAATGGCTAGTTCTTCTTGCAGTTCACGGCCAAGAGCTGCCAGCACGGTCTCAGCGCCTTCGACCTTACCACCGGGAAACTCCCACTTGCCACCCTGATGCTGATGGCTGGCCCGCAGGCTCAGCAGCACTTGCTGCTGCCGGACCACCACACCTACCGCGACATGAAGGAAAGGGGCCCCTGGCCCCTTTGCAGCAACAGCGGTCATTAACTTAACTTACCATGGCACTGTTTGTATTTTTTGCCAGAGCCACACGGGCAAGGATCATTACGCCCGACTTTGACGCCGTCGCGTACCATGGGTCCTTGCGGCTGGGCAGGGGCACTGCCTCCGACCTGCTCCGCTTCTGCGTGCTGGTACTCGTGCGGCAATGCATCGGCTTTACGGCGTTGCTCATCGACGGCTTCGACATCCTCTGCTGCCCGCACCTGCACCCGGCTGAGCACGCTGACCACATCCAGCTTCAGGTTGTCGAGCATTTGCGAGAACAGTTCAAACGACTCGCGCTTGTATTCTTGTTTCGGATTTTTCTGAGCATAACCACGCAGATTGATCGCCTGCCGTAAATGATCCATCGCCGCCAGGTGCTCTTTCCAGTGGGTATCCAGACTTTGCAGCATGATGGCTTTTTCAAACTGACGCAGTACCTGCGGCCCCACCTGCTGCTCTTTGGCCTGATAAGCGGTTTCGACTTCCTGCTGAATACGTTCACGCAGTTTTTCTTCGTACAGCTTGTTGTCTTCCGCCAACCAGTTGGCAATCGGCAACTCCAGCGAGAAATCGGCTTTTAAGCGCTGTTCCAGCGCCGGCACATCCCACAGCTCATCCAGCGACTGTGGCGGAATGTACTGGCTGATCACCGAGTCAATCACATCGGTACGGATCACCTGAATGGTTTCGCCGATATCATCGGTGTCCATCAACTCGTTGCGCTGCTCGTACACCACTTTACGCTGATCATTGGCCACATCGTCAAATTCCAGCAACTGCTTACGAATATCAAAGTTGCGTGCTTCCACTTTGCGCTGGGCATTCTCAATGGCGCGGCTTACCCAGGGATGCTCAATGGCTTCGCCTTCTTTCATGCCCAGTTTCCGCATCATGCCTGCCATCCGATCGGAGGCAAAGATCCGCATCAATGGATCTTCCAGCGATAAATAAAAGCGCGACGAACCCGGATCGCCCTGGCGGCCGGAACGACCACGCAACTGGTTATCGATACGACGGGACTCATGGCGCTCGGTGGCGATGATGTGCAAACCACCGGAGGCAATGACAGCATCGTGGCGCTGCTGCCACTCACTGGTTAATTTGGCAATCTGATCTTCGCCCGGGTTTTCCAGCGCGGCAATCTCGGCCTGCAGGTTACCACCCAGCACGATATCGGTACCACGGCCGGCCATGTTGGTGGCGATGGTGACGGTGCCAGGCTGGCCTGCCTGTGCAATGATTTGCGCTTCATTGGCATGGAACTTGGCGTTCAGCACCTGATGCTTGATTTTGGCTTTATTCAGTAAATTAGACAGATACTCTGAGCTTTCAATCGAAGCGGTACCCACCAGCACCGGGCGACCAGCATCACGGCTTTGCTTGATGTCTTCAATGATCGCCTGGTACTTGTCTTCAGCCGTCAGATACACTAAATCCGGCATATCCTGCCGTACCATCGGCTTGTTGGTAGGAATAACAATGGTTTCCAAGCCATAAATCTGTTGAAACTCGAAGGCTTCGGTATCGGCAGTCCCCGTCATACCAGCCAGCTTGTCGTACAGACGGAAATAGTTCTGGAAGGTGATAGAGGCCAGCGTCTGGTTCTCGTTCTGGATCTTCACCCCTTCTTTGGCTTCCACCGCCTGGTGCAGACCTTCCGACCAGCGCCGGCCTTCCATGGTACGGCCGGTGTGTTCATCGACAATGACGATTTCGCCGTTTTTCACCACGTAGTCCACATCCTTTTTAAACAGGTTGTGGGCACGCAGGGCAGCATAGACATGGTGCAGCAGGGTGATGTTGGCGGCCGAGAACAGGTGGTCATCCGGCTGGATCAGGCCATGCTCTTTTAGCATCTCTTCAACCCGGATTTGGCCAAGCTCGGTCAGATAGACCTGACGGGCTTTTTCATCGATGGTGAAGTGACCATCGCCTTCTACCCCTTCTTCGTCTTCTTTTTCCTGCTTTTTCAGTTGCGGCACCAGCAGGTTGATCTGTTTGTACAGCTCGGAACTGTCTTCTGCCGGGCCGGAGATAATCAGCGGCGTTCGCGCTTCGTCGATCAGGATGGAGTCGACTTCATCGATAATAGCAAAAGCCAGCTTGCGCTGTACCCGCTCTTTGGCAGAAAACGCCATGTTGTCACGCAGGTAGTCAAAGCCAAACTCGTTGTTGGTACCGTAGGTAATATCAGCAGCATAGGCTTGTTGTTTTTCCTGCGGGTGCATGCCGGGCACGTTGACACCGACACTCAAACCGAGGAATTCAAATAAAGGGCCATTGGTGGCCGCATCACGGCGCGCCAGGTAATCGTTCACGGTAATCACATGCACCGCATCGCCACTGAGCGCATTCAAGTAAGCTGGCAGTGTGGCGGTCAGGGTCTTCCCTTCACCGGTCCGCATTTCTGCGATACGCCCCTGATGCAGCACCATGCCACCTATCAGCTGCACATCGAAGTGACGCATTTTAAACACCCGCTTGCTGGCCTCACGCACCGTAGCAAAAGCAGGCGCCAACACATCATCCAGGGTAGCACCGGCAGCAACCTGCTGCTTTAATTCGGCGGTTTTGGCTTTTAAATCGGCATCGGATAGGGCTTGGTACTGGGCTTCCAGTGCATTAATTTCGTCGACTTTTTTCTGCAGTTTTTTCAGGAAACGGTCATTGCGACTGCCAATTAACTTGGTGAACAATTTTCCAAACATGTTTTGGTTACCATTAAATTCGATTTTATTATTACATCAGCGGGAGACATTACCCATCTCTGCAGCGGATGTCCAATCAACTTTTCATTGCCGCCAGGCGCTACGGCATCAAGCCAGATTCAAGCATAAAGCAGATATGGAGCTTAGGGTGGTCAGTTTCAAGCGTAGGCAGGAAAAAGACAACCATGCTACACTGCCAACGGATTGTTTGACCGTAGTGACCATGGCCCGTTATTCGCAAAAACCAGCTCCGCTTACCCAGCTGTTCGACAAACTGCCTCTGCTGCAGCAACAGCAAAGCTTTGGCCAGCTGCAACAACTAAATCAGCTGCTTCACCAGGTGCTGCAGCAGCAAGCGCATGGCTGTCAGGTTGCCCGGATTCATCAGGGCCGGGCGGTCATTTTGTGTCAGTCTGCGGCCTGGGCCACCCGGGTTAAAATGCAGCGCGACGCCATTTTAGCCAATTTCCGGCAAAAAATCTTGCCTGATTTAGCCGGGTTGGATATTGAGATCACTCCCAAGGCCAGCATCACGCCGCCAGCAGCCAAAACTGTGATGCAGGCAGACCCGGTTGATGGCAAGGCGGATGCCAGCATGCGTTTGCAGCAGTTGGCTGATGCCAGCTCCGGCCCATTGAAAGAACACATTGAACAGTTGATCCGCCGCCGCAACGACAATGAACCCTGACTACTGGCTACAAAAAAACCAGCCTCGGCTGGTTTTTTTCAAGGGCTGGTATTAAGCCAGCTGAGGTGCCAAAAACGAAATCGGCATCTCGGCTTCGTCTTCAAAGGTGACAAATTCCCAGCTTGCTTCATCGGCCAGCATGGCACACAACAGTTTGTTGTTGAGCGCATGGCCGGTTTTGTAGGCACTGAACTCACCCAGAATGCTGTAACCGGCCATGTACAGATCGCCGATGGCATCCAGCACCTTGTGCTTGATGAACTCGTCATCGTAGCGCAGGCCATCCTGGTTCAGCACCCGGAACTCATCCAGCACCACGGCATTGTCAAAGCTACCGCCGAGCGCCAGGTTATTGGCCCGCAGGTACTCGATATCCTGCATAAAGCCAAAGGTACGAGCCCGGCTGATGTCTTTGATAAAGCTGGCGGCAGAAAAGTCCATCTGCAAACGCTGCTGGGTACCGGCGATGACCGGATGATCGAAGTCGATAGCCACATCCAGCTTAAAGCCATGATAAGGCTTGAACTCAGCCCATTTATCGCCATCTTCAATCCGAATGGCCCGCTTGATGCGGATAAATTTCTTCGCCTGCTTCTGCTCGCTGATGCCAGCTTCCAGCAACAGGTAAATAAATGGGTTGGCGCTGCCATCCATAATCGGTACTTCGGCAGCATCGACTTCCACGATCAGATTGTCGATACCAAGACCAGCCACCGCAGCCATTAAATGCTCGGTGGTGGACAGGCGTACGCCATCGTCATTGATCAGACAGGTACACAGCACGGTATCCCCAACCATTTCAGGATTGAGTTTAAAGTCGACAATCGGATCCAGGTCAACCCGCCGGAAGATAATTCCGGTGTGATCAGGCGCAGGCCGGAGAGTGAGCGTGACCTTTTCACCCTTGTGCAGGCCAACCCCGACCGACTGGACAGTTTGTGCGATAGTACGTTGTCTGATCATAGTCGTTTCCAGTTCAAAAAATGAACAACCCAAAGCGGGCACGAAGTCTAGCATATGTTAACAATTATGCCAACCGAAACTGAACCAGCGATGAACTCAATCGCCTAATTCAGCGAGCACCCACGGCTTCAACCAATTTTTTTAATCAGCTTGCTTGCGCAAAAATGCCGGGATATCGAAGATATCCTGTGCCGGCTTATGCTCAACCCGCTGCTCCGCCTGTACTTTCGGCTGGGCAATCACTTCGGTCTGCATCTGCTGCGCGGTATTGCCACCAGCAGTACGGTATACCGGTGCGGTCACTTCCTGACGCTGATTCGCTACCAGGCTGATATCCGGCCGACGGGCAGCACCAATACCTGTGGCAACCACAGTCACCCGAAGTTCATCCGACATCTCAGGATCGATCACAGCACCCACCACCACAGTGGCATTTTCAGAAGCAAAGGCTTTGACCGCATTACCGACGGTTTCAAACTCTTCAATGCTGATGTCAAGACCTGCTGTGATATTGACCAGAATGCCTTTGGCGCCCGACAAGTCGATGTCTTCCAGCAATGGGCTGGAAATCGCCTGCTCGGCAGCTTCCTCGGCCCGATCAGAACCTGAAGCTGAGCCTGTGCCCATCATGGCAGTGCCCATTTCCGACATCACAGTGCGCACATCAGCGAAGTCGACGTTGATCAGGCCCGGACGGGTGATCAGTTCAGCTATGCCCTGTACCGCACCCAGCAATACGTTGTTGGCTGCTTTGAACGCATCCAGCAGACTGGTGCCCTTGCCCAGCACTTTTAGCAGTTTGTCGTTCGGGATGGTGATTAAGGAGTCGACATGCTTGCTGAGCTCCAAAATGCCATCGTCGGCATACGCAGTGCGCTTTTTGCCTTCAAACGGAAACGGCTTGGTCACCACCGCAACGGTCAAAATACCCAGCTCTTTGGCGACTTCGGCTACCACGGGCGCAGCGCCGGTACCGGTACCACCGCCCATCCCGGCGGCGATAAACACCATATCCGCGCCCTGAATGGTCTTTTTGATGGTTTCCCGATCTTCTTCGGCCGAGCGACGACCAATATCCGGGTTAGCACCTGCGCCCAGGCCTTTGGTTACAGCGGCACCCAGTTGCAAGGTGACATTGGCCGATGAGTTACGCAGCGCCTGCGCATCGGTATTGGCGGCAATAAACTCCACCCCTTCGATGTTGCTGGCAACCATGTACTCGACAGCGTTACCACCGCCACCACCAACACCCACGACTTTGATTACAGCTTCTTCGCTGTGACTATCCATTAATTCAAACATTGCTCTCTCTCCGTTTTTTGCTTTTTCGTTCAGCCGCTGTTCTGAGTCAGGAACAACGACCGGCGGATCCATGGTTGGCTTTATCGCTAAAGCCGTTTACAGCTTGCGCTGTCGTTAAAATTCACCTTTAAACCAACTGGCCAGTTTTTTAACCAGGCCACTAACCGTATCTTTCGGGCTGACAGGTGCCTTGCTTTGCTCCTGACTTTCCAGCCCATACAACAACAGGCCAACGACGCTGGCATAGGCCGGGTCCTGTACATAATCTTTTAAACCGGTGACCTGCATCGGATGGCCCAGCCGGACCGGCATCTGGAACACGTCTTCGGCGAATTCAACCGCGCCTTCGATTTTGGCGGCACCGCCGGTGAGCACCACACCAGCGGCAATTTGCTCTTCCAGGCCACTGCCGCGAATTTCTTCCATCACCAGTTCAAACAATTCCTGATAACGCGGCTCAATCACTTCTGCCAGGGTATGACGCGACATGCTTCGTGCCGGACGGCCGCCCACACTCGGGACTTCGATGCTTTCTTCTTTACCCACCATGCTGCGTAGCGCACAGCCGTATTGCACTTTAATATCTTCGGCATGGCTAATCGGCGTGCGGAAGATTTTGGCGATATCACTGGTGACCTGATTACCGGCTACCGGCACCACAGCGGTATGACGCACAGCACCATTGGTGTAGATGGAAATATCAATGGTGCCGCCGCCCATATCCACCACACAGACACCGAGTTCTTTTTCGTCGTCGGTCAGCACTGAGTAGCTGGATGCCAGCGCAGAAAAAATCAGCTGATCAACTTTCAAACCGCAGCGCTCGGCACACTTTTCGATGTTTTTCGCCATATCATTGGCGCAGGTGATGATGTGGGCCCTTGCTTCCATCCGCACCCCCGACATACCAACCGGGCTTTTGATGCCTTCTTGCATATCCACCGAGAACTCCTGCGGCAGCACATGCAGCATGCGGCGCTCAGCCGAAATCGGCACCGACTTGGCCGCATGGATCACACTGGCAACGTCGTCAGCGGTTACTTCGGTATCGCCAATCGGCACCATGCCGCTTTCATTTTGGCAGCGAATGTGTTTGCCACTGATCCCAAGGTAGACCGAAGACACCTGGCAATCGGCCATCAATTCAGCTTCGTTGATAGCGCGCTGAACCGATTGCATCACCAGATTCAAATCATTGACACCGCCTCTGTCCATACCACGTGTGGTATGGGTACCTACCCCGATGATGCTGAGCTTGTTGTCTGGTGTCACTTCACCCACCACGGCCTTGCATTGCGCCGTGCCAATGTCCAGTGCCACTATCATTTCCCGATCGACCGACTTCGTCATGCTTCTCTCTTTTGTTCTGTTGTGCTGTAACGGACAGCGACTCCGGTGTCGTAGCGTAAATCGACTTCGGCAATGGCCGCATCACTGTGCTCACGCAGTACCGGATACAATTCCAAAAAGCGCTGTACCCGCGGTACGGTATGCTGACGACCCAGCTTTAACCGAATGTCATTGCTTAACTGAATTTGCCAGGCAAAGCGCTCGGTCAATTCCAGCCGTTCGGCGCTGAGCTGATGCAGGCTCAGCAACTGCTCGATATAACGGAACATGGACAGGGCATCCTGCTCGCTGCCAGTGGGGCCTGTTAGCTCCGGTAACACGGCAATCAATTGGTCCAGTGGTGCTGTAAACAGTTCACCATGCTGGTTGATTAATTGTTGGTCATTCCAGATTGCCACCGGTTGTTGTTCTGTGACCACCACCACCAGGGTATCCGGCCATTGTTTGCGCACGGCGACCTGATACACCCAAGGCTGCTGCAACAGGAACTGCTGCACCTCTGCCACGTCCACCCGAAAAATATTGCCGACATACTGATCATGCAGCCGTTGCTGCAGACGGGTGGGCTCAATATGTCGAAAATCGCCAAATAACCGGACCTGAGCGATAGGAGTGGTTTTCTGCTGCTCCACATACTGCTTCAACTGCCAGCCACCCCAGGCCAGCGCCAACAAGGCCAGCACAAAGAAAACCAGTCCGGCAATAAATGCCCGACGGTCTTGCTGGTTGTTGGCACTTGCATTCATTGATCGCCCTGCCCGGTTTGTGCCAGTACCTGCAGTACCAGCTCGCTAAAACTTAACCCGGCGGCTTTAGCCGCCATCGGCACCAGCGACTTCTCGGTCATGCCCGGCACCGTATTCACTTCCAGCACATAGGGCTCACCCTGCTGATCCAGCATAAAATCGACCCGGCCCCAACCCGAAGCTCCAACTGCTGTGAATGCCTGCCAGGCCAGTTGCTGAACCCGCTCAGTCAGGGCAACATCAATCGGCGCCGGGCACAGATACTCGGTGGTATCGGCTTGGTACTTGGCCTGGTAATCGTAAAAGCTATGCGGCGTACGCATCTCAATAATGGGCAACACCTGCTCGCCCAGTACCGCCACTGTCAGTTCACGACCCTGGATCCATCGCTCCACCAGCACATCCTGATCAAACCGCAGTGCCTCTGCCACCGCAGCTTGCAAGGCTGCCACAGTGTCGGCCATGCTCATGCCAATGCTGGAGCCTTCGCTGGCAGGTTTTACCATCACTTTGCCGCCGAGCTCTGCCAACAAAGCCGTAGTGGCCTCTGGCACCGAGCGCAGTACCCGAAAATCAGCAGTCGCTATGCCTCGCGCCCGAAACAGCCATTTGCAGCGCACTTTGTCCATCGCCAGCGCAGATCCAAGCACCTTGCTGCCGGTATAAGGCAAGCCCAGCAACTGCAAAGCCCCCTGCATGCTGCCATCTTCACCGCCACGGCCATGCAGCACGATAAACACCCGATCCGGCTTGCTGGCCACCAGCTCGGCCAGCGGTTGCAACTTAGGATCAAAGGCAAAAGCATCAACGCCACTTTGCTGCAATGCAGTGAGCACGGCTTTGCCCGAGCGTAATGAGACATCGCGCTCAGCCGAGGTGCCACCAAACAGCACAGCGACACGACCAAACTGGTTCATGCTGCACCTCCTTGCTTTAACAGCGCACAGTCCAGTTGTTTTTCTGCCAGCTCGCGCGCCAAGGCACCGATATTGCCGGCGCCCTGGGTTAACAGCACATCGCCATCTTTTAATACATCCGCCAGCACAGACCCAAGCTCCTGCGGTGGTGCAACGTAGATGGGATCCACCTGACCACGGGCGCGGATAGAACGACACAGGCTTTTGCTGTCAGCGCCAGGGATCGGTTGCTCGCCAGCGGCATACACATCCAGCAACAACAACTGATCGACGCCAGACAATACCTGGGTAAAATCTTCATACAAGTCGCGGGTACGGCTAAAGCGATGCGGCTGATAAGCCATCACCAAACGCCGCTCTGGCCAGGCATTTCGCGCAGCGGCAATGGTCGCTGCGACCTCGGTTGGGTGATGACCATAATCGTCGATCATCAATACCTTGCCCTGGCCGGTATCAAATTCGCCGTATTGCTGAAAGCGCCGGCCAATACCGGCAAACTTGTGCAGTGCGGCCAAAATCGCCTGCTCTTCTATGCCTTCATCCTGCGCCAGCGCAAAAGCAGCGGTGGCATTCAGCGCATTGTGCTGACCTGGCAGGTTCAGCTCAATGGACCAGCTCTGCTGCGTTGGATCGGTAATCACAAACTGACTACGGGCACCGGTTTGACTGAATTGACTGATACGGTAATCCGCATCTTCGCTAAAACCATAGGTCAGTATGGGCCGGCCAATAGCAGGCAACAACTCGCGAATGACCGCATCATCCAGGCAGGCCACCACCACGCCATAAAATGGCTGGTTGTGGCAAAACTCCACGTAGGTAGCTTTGAGCTTTTCAAAGTCACCGCCATAGGTATCCATGTGATCCGGTTCGATATTGGTGATCACCGCCGCCATCGGTTGCAAATGCAAAAAGGAGGCATCGCTCTCGTCGGCTTCGGCAATCAGATAAGGGCCGGTGCCCAGCCTGGCATTGCTGCCGGCTGAATTTAACAAGCCGCCAATCACAAAGGTTGGGTCGGTGCCGGCTTCCGCGAAAATCGAGGCCAGCAAACTGGTGGTAGTGGTTTTACCATGGGTTCCGGCAATGGCAATGCCATGACGAAACCGCATCAACTCGGCCAGCATTTCAGCCCGGCGGATCACCGGAATACGCTGGCTCAGCGCCGCTGCCACTTCCGGATTGTCTTTAGCGATAGCACTGGATACTACGACCACGCTCACACCCTGAATATGGTCGGCACTGTGGCCAAAGCGCACATCGGCTCCCAGCGAAATCAACCGCTCGACCACGGTATTTGGCGCTATATCAGAGCCGCTGACACTGTAGCCTTCGTTCAGCAACACTTCCGCGATGCCGCCCATGCCGGCACCACCGATGCCGACAAAATGAATACGACCTATGCGACGCATGGCGTGACTGTGCTTTGGTAATACCGCTTTATTCATACCCGAGCTCCCAGTTGCTGTTCACAAGCGTCAGCCAATTGCTGCGCTGCATCGTCTAATGCACACTGACGGGCTTTCGCCGCCAGTTGCTGTAATTGAGTTCTGTTATCAAGCAGCGGCGCGAGCAGTGCAACCAACCCGCCTTGTTGCAACTGTGGTTGTGGCAACAACAAAGCCGCCTGCTGTCCGACCAGCCAGTTGGCGTTGGCAGTCTGATGATCATCAATCGCCTGCGGCAATGGCACAAAAACAGCTGCCATTCCGGCACAAGCCACTTCACTGACCGTTAATGCCCCTGCCCGGCATATCACCAGATCAGCCCATTGATAGGCCGCGGCCATATCGTCGATAAAGGCATGGGCTTCGCCGTCAAAAGACGGACTGTGCAGTTGCTGATAGTGGTGTTGCACTTCAGCCTGCATGGCACTGCCTGTCTGATGCCGTACCTGCATTGGCGTAGTGCTGCTCAGCTCTGCCAATTGCTGAGGCAAGGCGTCATTTAAGGCTTTCGCCCCTAAACTGCCACCAATCACCAGTACCCGCAGCGCTGCTGGCTGGTTTTGACTGGCTGAGTGGACTGGCTCTTGCGCCGCAATCAGTGCTTTTCGCACCGGATTACCCACCACCTGCTGCTTGGCATGGCCGGCAAATGCCTGTGGAAAAGCCACCAGCACCTTGTTTGCCAATCGTGCCAACCAACGGTTGGTGGTCCCTGCCACCGCATTTTGTTCGTGGATCAGCAATGGGGTGCGCTGCAACCAGGCGGCGATCCCACCTGGACCACTGGCATAACCACCAAAGCCCACCACCAAATCAGGTTGCAACCGCTTTAACAGCTGGCGGGCCTGACGGATGGCACTTAGCAGCATCCAGGGAGCCGTTAGCAGCTGGCGAATACTCTTGCCACGCAGGCCGCGCACCACGATGCTATGAAATGGCCAGCCCAGCTTGGGCACTAAGGTCGCTTCCATCCGATCGGCAGTGCCCAGCCAGTGAATGTGCCAACCACGGCCGGCCAGCTCCTCGGCCAGGGCCTGCGCCGGGAAGATATGACCACCGGTGCCGCCGGCCATCAATAAAACGGTGGGCGCTTTTGCGGTCATGTGCTGCGCCCTCCCCGGTTGATGGCTTGTTTGCCTTCCATCCGCACTTCAAAATCTATCCGCAGTACCAGGGCGGCGGCCATCAGCATAATAATCAAACTGCTGCCCCCTGAACTGACAAAGGGTAGTGTCAGGCCTTTGGTGGGCAGCACACCACTGGCCACCCCGATATTCACCGCAGTTTGAAAGCCAAACCAAATCGCCATCGCCAGCGCCAGAAAGCCATGGAAATGCAACTGTTTTAACATGGCTTGACGGCCAATCCAGAGGGTTCGGGCCACCAACAAAAACAACAAGCCGAGCACGGCAAAGACGCCGATAAAACCGATTTCTTCGGCAATAATGGCGAAGATAAAATCGTTATGGGCTTCCGGCAGGTATTCCAGCTTCTGAATGCTGTTGCCAAGCCCCTGACCACTGAAACCGCCACGGCCAAATGCCATCAGTGATTGGGTTAACTGATAGCCACTGCCAAAAGGATCGGCCCATGGGTCTAAAAAGGCCGTGACCCGCCGCCAGCGGTACTCGCTGTAGACAATCAAAAACAGCACGGCACTGACGCCTGTCAAGGACAACACAATAAATTGCCACAGTTTGGCACCTGCCAAAAACAACAGCACCAGTGCGGTGGCAAACATCACAATCACCGTACCCATGTCCGGTTGCAACAACAGCAACACCGACAACAACAGCAGCACCACCATCGGCTTAATAAAGCCTTTAATATTTTCGCGGACTTCTTCATGTCGCCGTACCAGATAGCTGGCCAGATAGACAAAGAAGAACAGCTTGGCCGGTTCTGCCGGCTGAATGCTAATGGGCCCCAACGCCAGCCAGCGGGTTGCGCCATTGACAGTACGACCAAAAACAAGCACCGCCACCAGACCAACCACAGCCAGTGCCAGCAACAACAAATTGCCCTGATGCCAGCGATGCACCGGAATATTCAGCACCACAATCGCCATCGCGGTACCAAGCCCTAGGTACACTAAATGGCGGAAAGTAAAGTGCAACGGATTATTAAACAAGCGTTCTGCCACCGGCACTGAAGCGCTGTTTACCATCACCAGCCCTATCGCCAGCAACACCAGCAGCAACATCAGGAAGGTGCTGTCGTAATCGCGCTGTTCTTCTGAATGACCAAGCAACGGCTGAAGTTTTGACCACAGTGGCAGCGTCAATGCTTTCATCGGGCCACCTCTTTCGCAGCCTTGGCAAACAGCTCGCCGCGCTGCTGGTAGTTGCTGAACATGTCCAGACTGGCGCAGGCCGGTGACAACAACACAAGATCACCTGGCCTTGCCAGCTCAGCAGCCTTACGTACCGCTTCGCTTAAATCCTTCACCTGATAACTATTGGCTTTTAATGCCGCAATGGCTGCACCATCCTGACCAAAGGTGATCAGTTGCTCTACCTGCTGCAGGCCAGGCGTCAGTTCGGTCATATCCTGACCCTTGCCATCGCCACCAGCGAGCAGGATCAGCTGGCCGCTGATCACCGGACGCAGTCCATCCAGTGCGGCCAGGGTAGCGCCGATATTGGTGGCCTTTGAGTCATTGACCCAGCGCACCTCGTTGTGCTGATGCACCAGCTGGCAACGGTGATCAAGCCCCTGAAACTGGCTGAGCACATGGCGGATACTTGCAAAATCGGCACCGGCGACCAGACTAAGGGCCGCAGCAGTCAGTGCATTGTATTGATTGTGGCGTCCGAGCAAAGACAACTGACTGACCGGCATCAACTCAGTACCGGCCAACACCAGATAATTGGTGCCGGCACGCTCGACAATGCCATAGCCATCGCTCTCTTCAGGAGCTTCCAGACCCAGACTGTGCTGCTGATCCAGCTTACGCTGTGGCAGGGTATGACGGTCGGCCCGGTTGTAAAACGCAATCTGGCTGCCCTGATACACCCCTTGCTTCGACTGGCAATAAGCCTGCATCGATCCATAGCGGTCCAGGTGATCAGCAGAAATATTCAAAATGGTGCTGGCGACAGAACGCAGGCTTTTGGTGGTATCGAGCTGAAAACTGGATAACTCCAACACAAACACCTCCGTCGCGGTGTCCTGAATGGCATCCAGCGCCGGCAAGCCAATGTTGCCGGCGGCCACGGCTTTGATGCCACTGTGCTGCAAAATGGCTTCCACCATCCGGGTCACGGTCGATTTGCCATTGGAGCCGGTAATGGCGATCACCGGCTTGCTGGTACAACGGGCAAACAGCTCGATATCCCCAATCACCTCAACTCCCTGAGCCATGGCAAAACGAATGGCCGAATGGCGCAGATCCAACCCAGGACTAACCAGCAACACATCCATCTGGGCCAGGCGGTTGGCATCCAACTCACCTAAATACAAGCCATCGGTTTTATCCAATGGCAGGCTATCCAATCCCGATACTTTGCGGCGGCTGTCCATCAGTACCGGCCGGATCCCCTGCTGCAGCAAAAAGCGCACTGTGGCCTGACCGGAAAGGCCAAGTCCTACCACCGCAATGCGTTTTTGTTGCCAGGCAGTTAGCATCGTCTGATTACCTTAATTTCAGGGTTGCAAGCCCTACCAAAACAAACATGACCGACAAGATCCAAAAGCGTACGATCACCCGTGGCTCCGGCCAGCCTTTTAACTCGTAATGATGATGAATAGGCGCCATCCGGAAGATGCGCTGACCACGCAATTTGTAAGAACCAACCTGCAAAATCACCGACAGCGTTTCCATCACAAAAACACCACCCATAATGAACAGAATCAGCTCCTGCCGCACCAGTATGGCAATCACCCCCAGCACAGCACCAAGCGCCAGCGAGCCAACATCACCCATAAATACCTGAGCCGGATAGGTGTTGAACCAGAGGAAGCCAAGGCCAGCGCCAATCAAAGCCGAGCACAGCACCACCAGTTCACTGGTGTGAGGTAAATGCGGGATATTCAGATAGCCGGAAAACACCACATTGCCACTGGCGTAGGCAATGACGGCAAAAGCCGCCGCGACCATAATCACCGGCACGATGGCCAGGCCATCCAGACCATCGGTCAGATTGACCGCATTGCTGGTACCGACAATGACAAAGTAGCTCAACAGTAAAAACATCAGACCAAGCTGTGGCATCACATCTTTAAAGAAGGGCACCAGCAAAGCCGTTTCGGCCGGCTGCTCTGCAGTGAGGAATAGAAACAACGCCGTAATAATGGCAAACACCGATTGCCAGAAGTACTTCCAGCGGGCAATCAGGCCTTGGGGATCTTTGCGGATCACTTTGCGGTAATCGTCGATAAAGCCGATGGTGCCAAAGCTCACCAGCACAAAAAGCACCACCCACACGTATTTATTGCTTAGATTGGCCCACAGCAAGGTGCTGACCAGCACAGAACCCAGGATCAGCAAACCGCCCATGGTTGGGGTGCCTTGCTTGGAGAAATGGCTTTCCGGGCCATCATTGCGCACCATCTGGCCAATTTGCATACTTTGCAAACGGGCGATTAACTTGGGACCGAAATACACACTCAGCAACAAGGCAGTTAAAATGCCCAAAATAGAGCGAAACGTCAGATAACTAAAGACGTTAAAAAAGGTCATGTACTGCGTGAGGTACTCGGCGAGCCACACTAGCATGGGGTTTTCTCCTGCTGACAACGTTCTAGCAAGTCTTGCACCACCAGCTCCATTTTGGCGCTGCGTGATCCCTTCACCAGAATGGTGGTGGCTTGCTGGGCTAAGAAAGGCATCAGTCGCTCCACCAAACTTTGGCGGGCACTGAAATGATGCCCCTGACCGTTAAAACAGTCACTGGCGCTCTGTGATAGCACGCCCAGCGTGAACAATAGATTAACCCCTTGCTCCTTTGCGTATTTTCCAACCTGTTCGTGGTACAAACGGGCATCGGAGCCCAGCTCCGCCATATCACCCAACACCAGAATGCGCTGACCGGAATAACTGGCCAGCAAGTCAATCGCCGCTTTGACTGCGCCGACACTGGCGTTGTAGCTATCATCAATAATGCGCAACCCTTCACGCACCTCAATCACCTGAGTGCGGCCCTGCACCGCGGCCATTTGCGCCAGCCCCAACTGCACATCGTGCAAACTGGCACCCAGCGCCATGGCACCAGCTGCAGCAGCCAGAGCATTGGCAACATGATGGATGCCAGGGAGATTCAGTTGCATAAAACGACGACCTTGCGGGCAAACCAGCTCAAACCCCGCATTGCCATGACTATCCAGCACCACATTTTCAGCACGGTAATCAGCATCCTGACTCAAGCTGAAGGTCACCACCTGCTGCTTACCTAACCGGCTCTGCCAATAGGGCGTAAACTCACTGTCCGCTGGAATAATGGCAACCTGGCCAGGCTTTAGCGCCGAGAAAATTTCACCTTTGGCACGGGCTACACCTTGCAAGTCACCAAAGCCTTCCAAATGCGCTTCGGCGACATTGGTGATCATGGCCACATCCGGTTGCACCAAAGCACTGGTGTAGGCGATTTCACCCTGATGATTGGCTCCAAGCTCAAACACACCGAAGTGATGGCTGCTATCCAGCCGCAACAAGGTGAGCGGGACGCCAATGGCGTTGTTAAAATTGCCCGCTGTCGCCAGCACTTTACCGCGGCGCGATAAGATAGCCGCCAGCATCTCTTTAACCGTGGTTTTACCGGCACTGCCGGTGACAGCCACTGAGGGCAATTGCAGTTGCTGCTTCACCCAGGCGCCCAGTTGCCCCAAAGCCATGGTGGTATCGGCTACCACAACCTGAGGTAAGTCGACCGCTTGCGGGCTATGCACCAGAGCAGCAACAGCCCCTTTATCTGCCACTTCGGCCACAAAAGCCTGACCATCGAAGCTGGCTCCTTTCAATGCTACAAACAGATCCCCTGGCTCAATGCGCCTGCTGTCGGTGCTGACAGCCTTAACTGCTACATTGTCGCCCAACAGCACACCACCGGTGATGCTGGCCAGAGTTTGCGTATCCAGCGCGATCATAAGCTCATCTCCCGCTGCAGCTGAGCAATAAAAGCCCGTTCATCGTAGTCACGGTAGTTATCGCCCACTTGTTGGTATCGTTCGTGGCCTTTGCCAGCCAGTAAAATCATGTCGCCCGCCTGCGCCTCGGAAAGCGCCAACTTAATGGCCAGCTCACGATCCGGCTCAATCTGGTAACAGGCTTCAGCCGACATACCAGCCGCTATCTGCTGGCAAATTTGTTCCATCGGCTCGTGCCTGGGGTTGTCCGAAGTGATCACCACCCGATCCGCATACTGCTGTGCGACACGCCCCATCAGCGGACGTTTACCCTGATCACGGTCACCACCGCAACCAAACACGCACCACAGGTGGCCCTGACAATGCGGGCGCAGTGCCTGCAGCGCCAGTTGCAGTGCATCTGGGGTATGGGCAAAGTCCACTACCAGTGTCAATGGGTGCGGAAAATCAAATTGCTCCATTCGGCCGGGAATCGCGCCGAGTAGTGACGCTGCCTGGCAGAGCTCTGCTAAGTCGGAGCCTTGCAGCCACAGAGCAGCGATAGCCGCTACTGCATTGTCGATGTTAAAGTCGCCCATCAACGGCAGTTGCAAGGTAAATTGCTGACTATCGCTTTGCAGCTTGCAACGAAAACCACCCGGGACAGCCTCCACCTGAGAATAACCAAGGTAGCGGCTGTGCTGTTGGCAGTCATCCAGCTTACCCACTGCGCAATAAGGAACCTCGAGCTGGCGAGCGAGCCCGGCACCATAAGCATCGGATACATTGACCACCGCCTGACGGCAATACGCTGGCGTGAGCAAACGGGCTTTGGCTGCTCCGTAGGCTTCCATGGTGCCGTGATAATCCAGATGATCCCGACTTAAGTTGGTAAAAATAGCGACATCAAACTGCAGGCCTTCGACCCGCCCCTGCACCATGGCATGGGACGACACTTCCATCGCCACCAGCGCACAGTTGTCTTGCTTAAGCTCGGCCAGTATTTTCTGCAATTCCACCTGATGGGGCGTGGTATTGGGCAAAGCTGTCAGTTTATCCGGGCGACCGTAGCCCAAAGTGCCAATGACTGCAGAGCGCTGCAGCAACTGTTGTGCTAGTTGCTGGACGAAACAAGCCGTACTGGATTTGCCATTGGTGCCAGTCACTGCGATAAGCTGCAACCCAGCGGCTGGATCCTGGTAAAAACGTCGGGCCAGCGCCTGCAGTTGAATAAGTAAATCAGGCAGCAGCAACACACGGCTATGTTCGGCATACTCAGCGGGGATTTCGTCGCTGAGCACCAAAGCCGCCCCCTGCTGCAGCGCCTGACCAATAAAAGCCTTACCATGCTGCTGATGACCGGGCAAAGCCAGAAAGACATCGCCTTCACGCACAGCGCGACTGTCAATCTGCAACTGCTGCAGTGGCTGTTGCGGCAAGTGAGCGGCCATGGCGCCCAACCAGCTCAGCGCTGTATTAACCGGCATCCCGACCTCCTTTGCGCCTGGAAATGCGCACGCCTTCCGCATCGGGGGTAATGTTTTTCAAACGCAGCACTGAATTCATAATGTTGGCAAAAACCGGCGCGGCAATTTCACCACCGTGATAGTAATCACTGGCGGGCTCATTCAATACCACCACCGTAGCAAAACGCGGGTTGGAAATCGGCGCAACACCGGCAAAAGAGGCAACATAATCATCGCCATAGCCGCCGGCCACGGCTTTACGGGTGGTACCGGTTTTACCGCCTACCCGGTAACCATCCACCCGGCCACGGGTAGCAGTTCCGCCCGGTTCGATCACGGCTTCCATCATATCCAGCATCGCCTGCGCATATTCCGGCGACAACACCCGCTCACCCGGCAAGCCTTGCTCGGATTTGATGATGGTCAGTGGCCGCAAAATGCCACCATTGCCGATAGCCGCATACATCCGCGCCAGCTGCACCGCCGTCACCGACAGGTTATAACCAAAGGACAAACTGGCCAGCTCATGATCGGACCAGCGACTGCGATGACTGAGCATACCGGAACTTTCCCCGGTCAAATTCAGGCCGGTATCGCTGCCAAGCCCCATTGAAAAGTACAGATCCAGCAAATGCTGATGCGGCATGGACAAGGCCAGCTTGGTCACGCCAATATTGCTAGAGCGCGCCATAATATCGGTTAAACCCAGCTCACCATGCCGGGTGCTGACATCCCGCACCCAGCTGCCACCAACCCGCAGCATCCCTGGGCGAGTATCAATCACGGTGTTTAAGTCTGCACTGCCAAATTCAAGCGCTGCCAGAATCGGTAAGGGTTTGATGGTTGAGCCAGGCTCAAACATATCGGTGATGGCACGATTACGGAAATGGTGCACCGGTGTATTGCGGCGGTTGTTCGGGTTAAAAGACGGACTGTTGGCCATAGCCAGTATTTCGCCGCTGTGTACATCAACAATCACCACCGAGCCGGAAGTTGCGCCGTAGGTCAGCACAGCTTTTTTTAACTCGCGATAGGCTACGCTCTGAATGCGCTGGTCGATGCTAAGCTGTAAATTGCGCGGCTGCTGCGCATCTTCGCGCTCCAGCACTTCAATGTCGCGCCCTTTGGCATCACGCCGCACCAGGGTACGACCAGCCGTGCCGGTCAGCAGTGCATTGTAGCGGCGCTCAATGCCTTCTACACCAACGTCATCAATGTCGGTGAAACCAATCAAATGGGCGGTCACTTCGCCGGCCGGATAAAAACGACGCGACTCCTGGCGAAAATACACGCCGGGTACATTCAAGCGGCGGATATAGTCCACCGTGGCCGGGCTGACCTGGCGCTGCAAATAGACAAAGCGGCGGCGGCTGTCTGTGCCGACGCGGTTATTGAGCTGCTCGGCCGTCATATTCAGGCCTTCGGCCAGAGCCTCCCAGCGGCGGATGTCCTGCTGCGAACCACGCTCGAGCACCACTTTAGGATCGGCCCAGATGGCCTGAACCGGTACACTCACGGCTAATTCTTCGCCATGCCGATCTAAAATCATACCGCGCAAGACGGTGTTGGAAGTCACCCGCAAGCTGCGTAAGTCGCCCTGGGTCACCAGCATGTCCGGCTCCAGCACCTGCAAGTAGGCAGCACGCGCTACCAGCACCACAAACACAGAGCCCAGAGCCAGCATCACAAAGACAAAACGCCAGCCCACCATGCCTGGTGCCTGGTTGCGTTTGGCGTGCTGTTTTTGCGCTGCTCTGCTCATGGTAAGGTCACCACCACTTCACGGGCACCACTTGGGCGCTGCATACGTAAACGGGAGCTGGCGATGTCTTCCACCCGGCTGTGTTCGGACAAAGCCCGCTGTTCCAGCAGCAGATTCCGCCACTCCACATCCAGCGCATCGCGCTGCTGATACAACTGGTTTTGCGCATTGACCAGCAAACGGTTGTGATGTGACAACTGCACCACCGCTAAAGCGCTGAGCACGCAAAGACACAACAACAACACTGGCCAGCGAAAACGCGGCCAATCGGCCAGAATCACCTGAGTTAAGCGAATTTGGCTCATACGGCCTCCTCCGCAGTTTTCTCGGCGATGCGAAGGACTGCACTGCGTGCTCTGGGGTTGGCTGCCAGCTCCTGCTCGGATGCCATGATGGCTTTGCCAACCAGTTTCAGCGGCAAATGCTGTTTTAGCTGCGCATCGGTCAGTGGCAAACCACGCGGGATCGGCGCTGCCTTGCTATGTTGGCGCATAAACTGTTTCACCAAACGGTCTTCCAGCGAGTGAAAGCTAATCACCACCAAACGACCACCTGGTTTTAATACCTTGAGGGCGGCATCTAAAGCCTGTTTTACCTGCTCCAGCTCACTGTTAATGTAAATCCGGATGCCCTGAAAACTGCGGGTAGCAGGATGTTTCTTTTCTTTCGGACTTTTCGGCACCACACCAGCAATCAGTTCTGCCAACTGCCGGGTGCGTGTCAGGGGCGCTTCGGCCCGGGCAGCAACGATGGCATTGGCAATTTTCCAGCCAAACTTTTCTTCGCCATAGGCTTTGAGCACAAAGCTGATGTCTTCCACATCAGCGCTGCCCAGCCACTCGGCAGCCGATTGGCCAGAGTCCGGGTCCATCCGCATATCCAGCGGGCCATCGCGTAGAAAACTAAAACCACGTTCGGCATCATCCAGTTGTGGGGAGGAGACACCTAAATCCAGCAAAATGCCATCGACCTGGCCGAAGATTTGCTGTTGCTGGCTGATCAAGTCCAGCGCCGCGAAAGGACTGCGGCTGATATGAAAGCGGGGGTCGGCCTGCAGTGGGGCTGCGGCTTCAATGGCGGCGGGATCGCGATCGATCGCGTACAAACGGCCCTCGGCAGAGAGCCTGGAAAGAATGTGGCGACTGTGCCCGCCCCGGCCAAAAGTCCCGTCCAGGTAGATCCCGGCCGGTTGAATGGCGAGTCCGTCAATTGCTTCCTGCAATAATACGGATGTATGAGGGCTGGCAGTCATTTACAGCGCAAAGTCCTGTAATCGTTCAGAAAGTTCAGTTTCAGCCGGCATGTCCCGCTCTAGCGCCATGTCCTGTTCCACACGGTCTAACCAGGCGGCTTCATCCCAGATCTCGAATTTATTCAACTGGCCAACCAGACGAATGTTTTTCTCCAGGCTGGCATGGCTGCGCAGCGGCGCAGGCAACAAAATGCGGCCATTTTTGTCCATATCGCATTCGGACGCATGGCCCAGCAGCAAACGCTTTAAACGCAATTCCTGCGCGTTGAAGCTGGACAACCGCTTGAGTTTTTCTTCGATGTCTTCCCACTCAGCCAGCGGGTACAACATCAGGCAGGGATCTTTGTGATCGATGGTGCAAATCAGTTGGCCGGAACACTCAGACAGCAGAAAGTCGCGGTAGCGCGCTGGCAGCGCGATCCGGCCTTTGGTGTCCATTGTCAGTGTAAACGAGCCACGAAGCATAGCTGTGTCCTGAGATCGGCGACTGATCCATCGCGATCCACAATTATCCACAAATCCCCACAATGCTACAGTTTAGGGCCGTGATCTGACCATTGTCAAGGTAAAAGCGGTGCATATTTGGCAGGAAAGATCCAGCAAAAATGCAGGCTGCAGCAAAAGCACTGATTCTGTGGGGGAAAGTGGGTGAAATTAGCGCGTGTAATAAGTGGGAACTGAATTTTGGTGACAAAGCAGGATGAAGGTGGAGAAAAAAGTGAGTTGGCCAATAAGCCGGGTTCTGTCCCCTGTTTCCAGGGTGGCAACCATTCCTCTAGGATGCATGTCACCACGCACCTCAAGCAACCTACCCGCCCCCAGTACGGGCCGTACCATCGGGGGCCTATTTGGTCTTGCTCCGAGTGGAGTTTACCGTGCCACGAACTGTTGCCAGTCGCGCGGTGCGCTCTTACCGCACCCTTTCACCCTTACCTGATCCCGCAAGCGGGCCATCGGCGGTCTGCTCTCTGTTGCACTGGTCGTCGGCTCACGCCGCCCAGGCGTTACCTGGCACTCTGCCCTGTGGAGCCCGGACTTTCCTCCCCTTGCAAATGCAAGCAGCGATTGCCCTGGCCAACTCGGCGCGCAGTATACGCCAAATGCTGACAAAGCGCAGGTGTTATTTTTGCTGCAAACTCAGGCCATGCTGGTACAACGCATTTTTCTTCAGGCCGTGGATCTCGGCTGTCAGGGCGGCTGCTTTTTTTAGGGGCAGTTCTGCCATTAACAGTTGCAGGGTGTGCAGCGCGGTTTCGCTGATCTCGCTTTCGGTTTTCGCCGTCGGCGCTATCATCAACACCATTTCGCCCTGGCAGCGCTTGGCGTCTTCTTGCAGCCATTGCAAAATGTCATCAGCGGTACCGCGGGCAAAGTGCTCAAAGGTTTTGGTCAGCTCCTTGGCCAGCACCAGTTCGCGCTCGCTGCCGAATACTTGCTGCACATCCAACAAGGTGTCCTGAATGCGCCGCGCCGTTTCATAACAGACCACAGTGCCAACCCCGGCAGGAATAGCCTGCAGCTGATTCAGCCGCTGCTGTTGTTTCGCCGCCAAAAAGCCAATAAACAGAAATTGATCGGTCGGTAAGCCGGCGGCCGATAGCGCAGCAATCAATGCGCAGGCACCCGGTACCGGCACGACCTGTACTCCGGCCTGTTGGCAGTGACGCACCAGGCTGTAGCCAGGATCGCTGATCAAAGGCGTACCTGCATCGGAAATCAAGGCAATGCTTTGCCCTTGCTGCAACTTCTCTAACAAGGAAGCAGCCCGCTGCTTTTCGTTGTGATCGTGCAGCGCCAGCAACTTGCTTTGAATGCCATAGTGCTGCAGCAAGCGCGACGAGTGACGGGTATCTTCGGCCGCAATCCAGTCGACGGTGGCCAGAATATCCAGCGCCCGCTGACTGATGTCTGCCAGGTTGCCGATAGGGGTGGCGACGATGTAAAGTTGTCCGCTTTGGGTGGTCATGAGTTCGCTTTTGTTTGAGCTTCTGAGTGTGACTCAGTAAGATAGTGCCAATTATGGACTATGGTACTGGGCATTGCGATGAGCAGCAAACAAAAACCATGGCTATTGGCAGCGCTACTGACCAGCCTGCTGATAGGGTGTGCGCAACAACCGGGCACCGTGATCTCACAACCGGAGCGGGAGTATGAGGTTCGTGAGGAGGTCGTAAGCGAGCAGCCGGCCTATACTGCGCAGCAATTACTGCAACAGGCGTCCCGCCAGCAAGGCAGCGAGCAGCAGGAATTGCTGGTGACAGCGGCCAATGCTGCACTCGCTGAAGCCAATCCCAGACTGGCACTGGCCATTGTACAAGAATTAAACAGCCTGCAGGAACCCTGGCTGCAGGCGCGCCTGCCTGCCATTGAGCTGGAAGCCCGGCGCCAATTGCAACAATACCACCTGGCACTGCAAAAAATTGCACAAAGCAATCCGGCGGAGATGGCAGGCAGTGCCCGACTGGCCTTTAGCCAGAGTGCTGCCCGCTTGTTTCAGCAATTGCAGCAACCAGCCAAAGCAGCCTACTGGTGGTTGCAATGGGATGAACAGGCTGCCTGGCAGCAGGCCGAGGATGACAGCTGGCAGCAACTGTGGCAGCAGTTGATCCAACTGGATAGTGCTGAGCTGGAGCAACTGCGCCACAATGCCGGTGCCCGTAGCCTGGCCTGGTTGCAGCTAAGCAATACCGTGCGCCAGCAATTAGGCAAGCCTGAGGCGATGCAGCGTGCCTTGCAGCAATGGCAGCGCAATTATCCGCAGATGCCGGTGCTGGATGAGTTACCGGCGAGTATCACCGAACTGGCTAAACTCACTCCGTTTCAGCCCAAACGCATTGCGGTATTGCTGCCCATTCATGGCCAGCTTCGGGCTCATGCCCAGGCGATCCAAAATGGGATCTTAGCCGCTGCCGCAAATCAGCCTGATATGGAGCTGTTTTTTATCGACAGCCTGCAGCAACCGGCAGTGATTCAGCAAGAACTGCAAGCGCTGGACATTGAGTTTGTGATTGGACCTTTGCAGCGTGCTCAGGTCGATGCGATCCGCCAGCATGACGACTGGCCATGGCCCACCTTGTTTTTAAACCAGAGCGGCCTGCCGGCGGAACCGGATCGCCAGCAGTATTTCTTTAGCCTGAGCCTGGAAGATGAAGCCAGTCAGTTGGCAGCCTTGTTTCAGCGCCGGGACTATCGCCGGCCTGTGGTGATTCATGCCCAGAATGCCAGCAGCGAGCGGCTGGCACAGCACTTTAGCCGGGAGTGGCGTGCTTATGGCCATCAGGCCCCTGAGCTTTATGGCTTTGCCGGCCGTGATGAACTGGAGCCGATGATTGCCCGCTTGCTGGAGTTGGAAGCCAGCCGGCAGCGGGTACGGCAAATCAGCCAGTTGATCCCAGGCGAAGTCGAGTCAGAACCCCATAGCCGGCGCGACATTGATGCCGTGTATCTGATTGCAGACCCTACTCAGACCCGGTTATTAAAACCCTTTCTGGATGTGTCGGTCAGCTCCACCGCGCCCAGCCTGCCAGTTTATGCCAGCTCGCGCAGCCACAGCATTCAGGCAGATCGGACCGATCATCGTGATTTGGCCGGATTAACCTTCACCGAAATGCCCTGGATGCTGACCGCACAACAAAGCCAGCAGTTACGGACGGAGTTTGATCAGCTGTTTCCGGATCAGGATGAAAGCTTACAGCGGTTATTTGCCATGGGCTATGATGCGCTGCAACTGATTACCAGCCTGCGCCAGCAACAATACCTGCCCGCTTTGCGCCATCAGGGGCTGACCGGCGAGTTAAGTTTAACTGCGGATCGCACCATGCGCCGTCAACTGGACTGGGCCCGTTACAGTCAAACGGCGCTGCAACGCATACGGGAGCCCTGAAATGGCCAATACGCTTGGTGTTGTCTACGAGCAACTGGCTGAGCAGTATCTGCAGCAACAGGGCCTGAAAACTGTGGCGCGCAACTTTAGTACCAAGCTGGGAGAACTGGATCTGGTGATGCGCCAGCAGGATCAGTTGATTTTTGTCGAAGTGAAATACCGTGCTTCCGAAGCCTATGGCGGCGCCAGTGCCGCTATCAGCTACCGGCAGCAACAAAAGCTACTTCGCACAGCTCAGCTGTATTTGCAGCGCAGCCGGCATCAGGGTCCCTGCCGCTTTGATGTGCTGACCATCAGCGGCTCTGAGCCTTACCAGTTTAACTGGATCCAAAACGCCATTATGGCGAGCTAAACCAACACTGGCCTCAATACAGGAATTAGCATGCAGGACAAAATTCGCCAGCTTTTTAGCGAAAACATTCAGACCATGATCGCCACCAGTGAGGCCTTAGCCGGGCCGATTGAGCAGGCGGCTTTTCGCATTGTCAGCAGCTTGATTGAAGGCGGCAAGGTGATGTGTTGCGGCGATGGTGCCAGTGCCAGTCTGGCGCAACACTTTGCCCAGTTGTTGCTGGACCAGTTTGAAACCGAACGGCCTTGCCTGCCGGCGATGGCCTTGCACCAGGATCATACCGCCTTGCATGCCAGCTCAGGCCGAAACAGCGACTACTACGCCCGCCAGGTGAAGGCATTGGGCCAAAAAGGAGATATCCTGCTGGTTATTTCTTTAAGTGGCAACGAACAAAGCCTGATCAAAGCGGTCGAAGCAGCACTGACTTGCGATATGAGCGTGGTCGCCCTGACCGTGGAAGGAGCTGATGAGCTTTCTGGTTTACTGAATGCGCAAGATACCGAACTGAGGGTACCCGCCCATCGCCACGCCAGAGTCTTTGAGTGCTATGCCTTTTTACTGCATTGCATTTGTGAACTGATTGAATTAAACCTTTTCCCACAACAGGGGGAGCTATGAGCCAAAAACGTGTCTGGGTGTTGGTATTGACCTTGGGTTTGCTGCAAGGCTGTGCTGCGGCAGTGGTGGCTGGCGGTGGTGCAGCGGTGGTAGCCGCGCAGGACCGGCGTACCCTCGGTAGCCAGATTGACGATACCGGCATTGCCATGCGGGCCCGTCAGCTGTTTGCCGATGAAGATTTAAACAAACAAGGCCGGATCAACGTGGTCAGTTACAATGGCGTGGTGCTGTTAACCGGTCAGGTAGAAACCGAGCAGGTTCGGCAACGAGCCGGCCAAATCGCCCGCGATCTGCAAAGTGTACGTGATGTGCACAATCAAATCCGCGTTGGCAACACCATTTCGTTGTCTACCCGCAGCCGCGACAGCTGGATCAGCACCCGGGTGAAAACCTTGTTTTTATCCGACAGTGCCATTAGCGGCCTGAATATCAAGGTAGTCACCGAAGATGGCGAAGTGTTTCTGATGGGATTGGTGACACCGGAAGAAGCCGACAAGGCGGTCGAAATTGCCCGCCATGTCGATGGCGTCAACCGCGTGATACGGGCTTTCGAAATTCAGTAAAGGTTTTTCGGCTGAAACAGCTGCAAAGCCGTTTCAGCCGTTAGCAATCCCGCAGCGCATGCAGTACCTTGGAATGAAACTCCCGCTGCTTCATGATCACCACCACCACCACGGTCGCCATCATAAAAAACACCGGATCAATAAACCAGGCCAGGGCAGCCAGTGATAAATACATGGCGCGCAGGCCATAGTTAAACGAGTGGCCGGCCTGATCGATGACTTTGGCGGTGCGGAGTGCATAGGCCTCACGATCCACTTCTTCCATGCTGCGCCCATCCGGCGCAGCCCCAATCAAAACGCCACCAAAGCCGTACTGGCGCAGCGACCAGGTAAACTGGAAAAAGGCAAACACGTAGATCAGGGCGATGCATAACAGTTTTAATTGCAACGAGACTTCGGCCTGCGAGCTCCAGGGCAGAATGTTGCGCAGCACCAGACTGATTTTATCGGCAGACGCAAGCGCCGTAAGCAAACCCGCCAGCACCAGCAGAGTACTGGAGGCAAAAAAACTGACATTGCGTTCCAACGTGGAAATCAGCCCGACATCGGCCATTTTGTTGTCGCGGCTGAGCATCTGCTTCATCCAGTCGTTGCGCTTGCGCCGCAACTCAAAGGACAAGCAGCTGACGGTTTTGGCTCGTCGTTTGGCGTAGAGGGTGTAACCCACCCAAATGGTTAAAAACCACAGGATTGCGATAAGATCCAACCAACCGGCCATAGCGACTCCTTCGTTTGCTGCCTGTGGTTGTTATACCACAGGCAGCGCTTTGGCCGAAAGCTCAGAAGCTCAGAAACGCAGCTGCATCCCTACCGTCAGATTACGGCCAGCCAATGGCGCGTCTTCTTTGATAAAAGAGCTGTGGACAAAGGCAAGCTGGTTGGTCAGGTTTTGCGCCTTGGCAAAAGCCATCAACTCCCAGTGCTGCCAGCTGAAATGATAGTTCACCGCGGCTTCAACCAGGGTGTAGCTGTCGGTCGGCGTTTCATTGGCTGCTACCTTGTTCTGGCGGCCATGATGCATGACTCCCAGCTGGGCCGTCCAGGCATCGGCGGTAAACTGATACTCAGCGCCCAGTCGGAACGGCGGAATGCGCGGCAAGTTGCCGCCATCACTCAGCCGGGCCCGCACCAGATCGCCCATCAGGCTGAGCTGATGATCCGGCGCCAGCTGCCAGCGCACACTGGCTTCTGCGCCATGCAAACGGGCATCATCCTGCCGGTACTGATAAGCATCAAAGCCGGCAATCTCAAAGCCCAGATTGCTTAAATAGGCGAAATCATCAATCTGGTTGTAAAACAGGTTGAACTGATACTGCACGCTAGCCAACTGTCCACGCACCCCCAGATCCACATTGTTGGCTTTTTCTGCCTTGGATAAGCTGGCATCGCTGAGGATTTCAGTCTGGCCATTGCTGTGTGTCACCCGATAGGCGGTGCCGATCTCAAACGAGCGGGTGCCGACATGAATGCCATTGGCATAGAGTTCGTTGGCCGCCGGTGCCCGCTGCGCCTGACTAAATGCAGCGGTCAGCTGATGGCCATCGGCCAGCTGATAGACCGCACCGACCGACCAGCTAAAGAGGTTGAAAGGATCGCGGATATCGCGTACACCCAGCGCATCCTCGACCTCGGAGGCTTTTTGCGTTAAGCGCTCGTAGCGACTGCCAAACTCAAATTTCAGGTCTCCAAAGCTTTTTTCCTGCAGCAAAAATAAAGCATGGCTGTCGGTATCGGTATTGGGGGTAAAGGCTTCTTCACCCAGCGCTTCGTAATCACGTACGGTGCCATGGTAGCCGACAATGCCACGCCAGCCAGAGTCCAGCAAGTAAGTGCCGGTCAGTCGCAGCTCCCATTGCTTGCTTGTAAACTCGGTTTCGGCTTCACCCTCGTCATACTCGGCATGGTCGTAATCGGTAAAGGCCAGATCGGCAGTCAGCAGTTCCCAATTGGCATGCTGTGGCCGGTACTCGGCCGCCAGTGCCAGCCGCTGCTGGTTCAGTTTTATCAATTCGCCATCGTCATCATCCAACGGATCCTGCGGCCCTTCCGGCAGGCCGTATTCGCTGCTGATGTAGCCATAGCTGATGCCGACAAAGCCCCAGTCGGCGATATGGCTGGAGCCCAGATTCAGTACCTGATGATCCGACCAGGAATTGTCCAGCCGCTTGCTGCGAAAGCCTTCATCGCTCTGATACTCCGGCACCCGGTAGTCGTTGCCCTTGCGGTAATAACCGTCGGCATGAAACGCCAGGGTCTCGGCTGCGCTGTCATGGGCAAAAGCCAGCGAGCGCTCGGCAGCAGCGCTGTTAAAACGTCCTTGCAACACAGTTTCCGGCTCGGCCAGGGCCGTGCGGGGAATGCGGTTATCCACCACATTAATGACACCGCCAATGGCGCCACTGCCATACAATAAAGTAGCCGGGCCGCGCAGCACTTCAATTTGCTGGGCGGTAATGGCATCGGCAGTGATGGTGTGATCCGGCCCTTCGCGCGAGACATCGCCGGTGCTCATGCCATTGTGGATCACCTGCACCCGTGGGCCATCCAGACCACGGATCACCGGGCTGGAGGCCACAGGGCCAAAGTAGTTGCCGTGCACGCCGGGCTCAAATTTTAAGGTTTCGCCGATGCTGGCTTCGGTGCGCCGTACCAGCTCATCGCCGCTTAATACCGAGACTGGCCCCGCCATCTCCACCACATCACGCCGCAAACCAGAGGCCCGTACTTCAATGCGTTCCAACCGGGCACCATCACGGTCATCATCAAAAGACACTTCACCTGCATGCAGCATGGCTGGCAATGCCAAAGCGACCGCACAAGCCAGTGGGGATAGTTTTAACATCAGCAACTCCATAACAAACTTTTAAAAACCGACGGCATGCTAAAGCATGCAGCGCCCTATCGCAACAAAGCTGCGACCAGTAGGGGTGTGACAACGACAAAATGTGATATTATCACATTTTGTCGTTGCAGCAGGAGTACACCAGAATGCAAACAGAGTTGCCGGATATTACCCGCGAAACCGTGCAGCAAACCAGCAGCAGGCTGGATGAAGTAGGTATGCAGCAGCTGGATTTACTGCTGCAGGTATCCGATGGCGGGGATGCCATGGTGCAACAGGTCAAAGCCAGCATTGGCATTAATCTGCCAAAAACCGATGCTCGCGGCATCCATATGTCGCGCCTGTACCGTTTACTGAATGACTTTGCCGATAAGCAGCTGTGCACCCCAGCGAACCTGAAACAACTGCTGCAGCAGTTGCTGCACAGTCATCAGGATTGCCACAGCGATCAGGTGCTACTGGAGCTCTCTTTTGATCGCCTCTGCAAGCGCCCGGCGCTGGTGACGCCAGATCTTGGCGGTTGGCGCCGTTATCCGGTAAAACTGAAAGCCAGCCTGAGCCCCAAAGGCTTTCAGCTACAGCTAACCGTGGCCGTGCAGTATTCCTCCACCTGCCCCTGCTCGGCCGCCTTAAGCCGGCAATTGCTGCAACAAAAGTTTCTGGCCGATTTTAGCGATGAAGTCCTGCCCAAAGCCAACGTAGCCGACTGGCTGCTGCAACACGGCAGCTATGCCACACCGCACAGTCAGCGCAGTGTCGCCAGCATTGAACTATCGCTGGCAGCTGCGGCCAGTGGCTTTCCGATCAGTGCCGTCATTGAGCAGGCCGAAACGGCTTTAGCCACCCCGGTGCAAACGGCGGTCAAACGTGTCGATGAACAGGAATTTGCCCGGTTAAATGGCGCCAATCTGATGTTTGTTGAAGACGCAGCGCGCCGCCTTGCTGCCTGCTTAAGTCCACAGTACCCGGATGTTTGCATTGAGGTGCAGCATTTGGAAAGCCTGCATCCGCACGATGCTTATGCCCGAATTCATGCTTCCAGGGAGCCATAATATGAACGCGACCGATTGGTTAACTCGCATCCAGCACAAAGACGCCGATTTGCTGATCCAGGGTGCACAGGTGATGACCCCGGCGGGACTGCAGCAAACCGATGTCGCTGTGATTGCCGGGCGCATTGCCGCCATCGGCGCCAGCGGCTGGCAGGCCAAACGCCAGCTGGATGCCAAAGGCCTGCACCTGTTGCCCGGCGCGATCGATACCCAGGTGCATTTTCGTGAGCCGGGGCTCACTCACAAAGAAGACATCCATCATGGCAGCAAAGGGGCTGTGTTGGGGGGCATCACCGGCTTCTTTGAAATGCCCAATACCAACCCGCTGACGCTCTCTGCCGACTGTCTGCAAGCAAAGCTCAGCATCGCTGCAGAGCAGAGCTACTGCAATTATGCTTTTTACATTGGCGGCAGTGCCGCCAATCTGGGCCAGCTGGCAGCGCTTGAGCAATTGCCGGGCTGTGCTGGCATCAAGGTCTTTATGGGCAGCTCCTTTGGCGACTTGCTGGCCGAGCAAGACGAGCTGCTGCTGCACATCTTGCAGGATGGCCGGCGCCGGGTGGCCATTCATGCCGAAGATGAAGCTAGGCTACGTGAGCGCAAAGCCCTGACCGCCGGCGAAGTTGAAAACCACCCGCTGTGGCGTGATGCCCAAAGTGCCCTGCTGGCCACTCAGCGGATCATCGCTCTGGCCGAACAAGCCAACCGGCCGCTGCACATTCTGCATATTTCCACCGCCGATGAAATGGCCTATCTGGCAGCCTTTAAAGATCGCGTCACGGTAGAAACCACCCCGCATCATTTGTCACTGGTGGCGCCGGATTGCTACCAGCGCCTTGGCAGTCTGGCCCAGATGAACCCGCCGGTGCGTGATAGCAAGCACCAGCAAGGCCTGTGGCAAGGCATCGCCGATGGCACGGTCGATATTCTGGGCAGCGATCATGCGCCTCATACCCTGGAGGAAAAGTCCCGCCCCTACCCGGACTCCCCCAGTGGCATGACCGGAGTGCAAACCCTGCTGCCGGTGATGCTGAACCATGTCGCCGCTGGCAAGCTGAGTTTGCAGCGGCTGGTCGATTTAACCAGCAGCAACCCGGCCCGAATTTTTGGCCTGAGAGGCAAAGGCCGCATCGCCGTTGGCTACGATGCCGATTTTACCCTGGTCGATCTAAACGCCCAGCGCACCATCGACAACAGCTGGATCGCCAGCAAGGCCGGTTGGACACCCTATCACGGCGAACAAGTCACCGGCTGGCCCATCGCCACCATCATTGCCGGTCGCTTGGTGATGCACAGCGATGAAGTGCTGGGGCCGCCGCAAGGTAAACCTTTTGTATTTGCCGATAGCCATCACACTAAGGAATCACAATGAACAAACACCCCCTACTGACGTTGGCACTGCTAGGCCTGACTCTCAGCGCTTGCAGTAAAGCACCTGAACCTGCTGCCAGCACGGCCCTGCCTGATTTCCAGTCCGAAGCACTGGCTCAGCATATCCGCACCCTGGCCAGCGATGAGTTTCTGGGCCGCCAGCCGGGCACCGAAGGCGAAACCCGCACGGTGCATTACCTGGTCGAACACTTCCGGCAACTGGGTTTGCAGCCGGGCCATGCCGGTAGCTATACCCAGGCCGTGCCCTACATGCAAGTCACCAATATCGGCAATCCAAAAGTGCAGCTAAGCGGCAGCCCAAGCGGCTGGCAACCTGAGATAGGCAGCGATTTGGTGATCAGCTCCCGTACCGGTCAAACGCAAGTAACGCTTGAACCCAGCGATATTGTCTTTGCGGGTTATGGCGTTGAAGCCCCGGAATACCAGTGGCATGACTACGCGGCTTTTGATGCCACTGGTAAAACCGTGATTGTGCTGGTGAACGACCCTGGCTTTGCCAGCCAGGATCCAGCTTTATTTAAAGGCCCGGAAATGACCTACTACGGCCGCTGGACCTACAAGTTCGAAGAGTGTGCCCGGCAACAAGCAGCGGCCTGCCTGATTGTGCATGACACCGAAGCTGCCGGTTATGGCTTTGCTGTGGCGCAAAACATGATGCAGCGAGCCCAGTTTGATTTAGCCGACAACAGCAGTGAGAAGACCCCCGTTATTGGCTGGCTGTCCAGCACGGGCGCAGAACAGCTATTTGCCAGTGCCGGGCTGAATTTTCAGGCTTTAAAAACTGCGGCCCATCAACCAGGCTTTCAGGCAGTTCCACTAACCGGCCATCAACTCAGTGCCAGCATTGAGCTGGACGTTCAAACCGGTCGTTCCGACAATGTGCTTGCCAGCATCCCCGGCAGCAGCCGTGCTGATGAGTGGATAGTGGTCACCGCCCACTGGGACCATCTGGGTGCCATTGCTACAGAAGAAGGCGAACTGGCCATTTACAATGGCGCTATTGATAATGCCGGTGGCGTGGCGGCTTTGCTGGAAATCGCAGCGAAAGCCCAGCAACAAGGCGGCTTTGAACGCTCGGTGTTGTTCCTGGTGGTGACGCTGGAAGAGTCTGGCTTGCTGGGCACCAAGCATTATGCCGCCAACCCAACCGTGCCGTTGGCCAATATCGTCGCCAACATCAATATCGATGCGCTGTTGCCGGTACCGGCAACCCGCGATGTCTGGATCATTGGTTTAGGCCAATCGGAGCTGGATGACGTCGTTCGCCGCCAGGCCGCGCGTCAGGGCCGGGTTGTAGCCGGCAATCCGGAAGTGGAAAAAGGCTTTTTCTACCGCTCTGATCAGTTTGCCTTTGCCCAGGTCGGTGTCCCAGGCTTGTTTATGGGGCCAGGCACCGACAGCCTGTCAGGCGGCACTGCCGTTGGTGAAGCGGCTTTGCAAGCCACCCAAAGCCGCTACCATACGCCGGACGATACCTTCAGTGAAGATTGGGACTTTGGTGCTATGCTGCAAGATACCCAATTGCATTACGGCGTGCTGGAAGAGCTGGCCAACTCTGGCCAATGGCCCAATTGGTCTAAGCACAGTGAATTTTATCAGCTTGGCCTGCAGCGGCGGCTGCCATAACACCATTCACAGATCGCTGATGATGCGCCTGACACAGCCCTATGGTGTCAGGCGCTTGCTTGTATCGCCGGCTGATTGGGCTTTACAGAGCTAGCCAGCATGCTACCATTGCAATGTTATACCATCACATTTCGAGGTCCTTATGGCCACCACAACCTCTACGCCTTTGCCCGTCACCGTGCTGTCCGGCTTTTTGGGTGCCGGCAAAACCACGCTGCTGAACCAGATCCTGCACAACCGCGATGGCCTGCGCATTGCCGTCATTGTCAATGACATGAGTGAGATCAACATCGACGCAGCTCAGGTCAATCAGGAAGTTAGCCTGAATCGCGCCGAAGAAAAGCTGGTGGAAATGAGCAATGGCTGCATTTGCTGCACCTTGCGCGAGGATCTGCTGTTGGAAATTGGCAAGCTCGCCCAGGATGGCCGCTTTGATTATCTGGTGATTGAATCAACCGGCATTTCAGAGCCCTTGCCGGTGGCCGAAACCTTTACCTTTGAGCATGAAGATGGCAGCCGTTTAAGCGACATTGCCAGACTGGATACCATGGTGACGGTGGTGGATGCAGCCAACTTTTTGCAGGATTACCAGCAGGCAAAGGATTTGGCCAGTACAGGCGAAAGCCTGGGCGACGAGGATGAGCGCAGTGTTGCCGACTTGCTGATAGAGCAAGTGGAGTTTTGCGATGTGCTGGTAATTAGCAAAGCGGATTTAGTATCCGCCGAGCAGCTGGCCAATTTGCAGGCGGTGCTAAAATCACTGAATCCACGGGCACAACAACTGATTGCCGATCACGGCAAGGTGCCTCTGAACCAGCTGCTCAACACCGGTTTGTTCGACTTTGAGCAAGCAGCTCAGGCTCCGGGTTGGTTGCAGGAGCTGCGCGGCGAACACACCCCGGAAACCGAAGAGTACGGCATCAGCAGCTTTAGCTTCAGTGCCCGCCGCCCATTTCACCCGGAGCGTTTTTATGCCTTTTTGCATCAGGACTGGCCGAGCGGGCGCTTGTTGCGCTCCAAAGGCTATTTCTGGCTGGCGGCACCGGCCGACTATGCCTGGCAATGGCATCAGGCCGGAGGTATCGCCCGTTATGGCATGGCTGGCTTGTTCTGGCAGGCGGTGCCCCGCGCGCAATGGCCAGAGGATGATGAAAGCCAGGCCGCTATTTTGGCGCAATTTCAGGAGCCTTTTGGCGACCGGCGTCAGGAACTGGTGTTTATTGGCCAGCAACTGGATAAGGCTACCATGCTGGCGCAGCTGCACGCAGCTTTGCTCACCGATGCGGAACTGGCGTTAGGCGAAGCTGGCTGGCAAGCCTTCGCCAACCCTTTTGCACCCAGCGCCGAAGAAGCTCTGGCATAAGCACTGAGGAAACCCAGGCATGAGCACCATTGCACAGATCCGGCCAGAACCAACCTCGGAGCCAAACCCAGCCCACTCTTTTGCCAGACAGCAACTAGGTTCAGAGCGCGACAGCCTGCTGGCGATTTTCGAACCTGAGGTGAATTTGGCGGTCTGGCAGCGTGCATGTACACCTGCCATAGACTCCTACTGCAAAGTGCTGCTGGAGCAACTGGCATTGCCGCTGCAACGCATGCTGCCGATCCATGATATTGCCAGTGCTTTGACGGCTGCACTGCCTGCGGGCAGTGGCAAAGCCGAATTTGTCGCCGATGTCCAGCTGCTGGCAGACATCTTTGGCTGTCTGATGGACTGTCCGCAGCTTGGGCTGCGCCTGCGGGTGCTCGATAAACCGATGTGCCCCAAATTTCATACCGACCATCTGCTGTGCAGACTGGTCTGCACCTACAGCGGCCCGGCGACCGAGTGGCATGGCGGGCCTGTCGCACTGCCTACAGCCACCATGCAACTACAAACCGGCGATGTGGCCCTGCTCAAAGGCAGTGGCTGGGAAGGCAGCCAGTGTCATGCCATCAGTCACCGCTCACCGGGCATCAAGGGCAAACGCCTGCTGCTGACGCTGGACCCGATTTGGTAGCCACTTTCAGTCACAAACCTTGTCCCTAAGTCGTTTTTCTTTTAGGCTGCGGTGATTTTTTTAACAGACAACAACACGAGGTTTTTATGACAACCCCGGTCTCAGACAGCCAAACCGGCTTTATTGCCTTTGTGGAGCGCGTCGGCAGACGGATCCCGGATCCGGTCATTATCTTTATCTATTTTCTGGTTGGCGCCTTGCTGCTGACCGCCCTGATGGGCGGTATCACCTTTGAAACCCATGGCGCGGGTGGCGTGCCTGTGGTGCACGAAATTCAAAACATGCTGGCTCGGGAAAATGTGGTCTGGCTGTTTGACAATGCCTTGCTGACCAACTGGCTGGGCTTTGGCGGTGGTGTGCTTGGGGTCATTCTGATTGTGATGCTGGGGGTGGGCATTGCCGAGCACTCTGGCTTGTTTGGCGCTGTGCTGAAAAAGATCAGCCGCAGTTTACCAGTCACCTGGTTGCCACTACTGCTGGTGTTTTTGGGCATTATGAGCTCCATTGCCACCGATGCCGGTTATTTGATTTTAATTCCGCTGGCCGGTTTGCTCTATGCCGGCCTGGGTAAGAACCCTTTGATTGGTATGGCGGCCGCTTTTGCCGGCGTCTCGGCCGGTTTTAGCGCCAACTTGATCCCAGCGACGCCGATTGATGTGATCATTGGCGTCAATGCCCAGGTTTTTGCCGAAGCGCAGGGCATCCCTTTCGTCAATGCCGCAGGCGACGCCTTAACGCCAGCCACCATGCACTATTACTTTATCCTGGTGTCGACCTTTGTGCTGGCTGCCGTCGGCGCCTGGGTCACAATTAAATTAGTCGGCCCACGGCTGGAGCACAAGCCGTACACCGTCCCTAAGGATCTACAAATTTCCGACTTTGATGTCACGCCACAAGAGCAGCGCGGTCTGCGCGCCTCTGGCATCGCCTTACTGCTGGCACTGGCTGCAGTCGCCGCTCTGGCACTGGGCCCCTTAGCACCCTACACCAATGAAGCCGGTCAGGAAGTGACGCCCTTTTTGAACAACATCATCCTGATAATCACCTTCGTCTTTGCCGCCATCGGTATTGCCTTTGGCGTTGCCAGCAGCAAATTTGGCAGCATGATGGATGTGGTGAAAGCCATGGTGAAACAAATGGACACCATGGGCTACATTCTGGTGCTGACCTTCTTTTGCTACAACTTTCTCGGCGTGCTCAGTTACAGTGGCCTGGGAGCCTACATCACCTATCTGGGCGCCAATGCGCTGATTTTACTGGGCTTGCAAAGCTACCCGGTGCTGCTGTTAATTGGCTTTGTGCTGGTGACTGCACTGATCAACCTCTTTGTCGGCGGGCTTACCTCGAAGTGGATGCTGCTGGGGCCGATTTTTATTCCGATGTTGTACATGGTGAACCCGGCGATGACACCGGACTTGGTGGCAGCAGCCTTTCGGGTCGCCGATTCGGCCACCAACATCATTACCCCGATGATGACTTACGCCGGCATTATTCTGGCCTTTATGCGCAAATACAATCCTGAGCTGCGCTTTGGTGAAATGATTGCGATGATGCTGCCTTACTCGCTGGCATTTTTGGGAGTTTGGATCCTGTTGCTGGTTGGTTTCTTCAGCTTTGGCATTCCACTGGGCTTTTAGCCATCCGCTTTACCCACAGGCGGATTGCGCTAACGGTAATCCGCCAAAATTGCTTCCCAGCTGCCATCCTGTTTCAATGCCTCCAATGCGGTGTTTAAGTGTTGAATAACCTCCGTTGGCATAGCCGGATTGCAAGCCAACCAAAGTTCAAATACCCGCTCGCTGGTAGCAACCGGAAACACCGGAATCCCCTCACGACGGGCAATAAAAGGCCCACCAACCGAGCCCGCCAGCCAGAGATCAATGCGTCCGGATTGCAGCATGGCCAAGTTGACCGGAATGTCCGTCACCCGCTCTACCCGAAGACCCAGACTCTCAGCATAATCGGTAAACGCATCCTCCGTCTGACCGCCAATACGAAGTCCTGATACCGATGCAATATCGACGACATGTGGTACTGTAGGATCCAGGCTAAATAACTGCACAGACTCCTGACTGAGCGGGCCAACCCATTGATAGATATTTTCGCGCTCTTCACTACGCACCGCAGAAAAGAAACAGCTATCCGGCTCGGTCTGGGTAAAGCGCTGCGCACGTCCCCAGGGCACCACCGCAAAGCGCCCCTGATAGCGGTTTCTCTCGAGAGCCAGCCGCAACAACTCGACGTTGATGCCGGTAATGCCTTGCGCAGTTTGGTAGTTCCATGGCGGATAGTTTTCGGTGTACAAATTAAACCGAAACGGCTGTTCGGCCCAAGCCCTGAGCACAGCCAATGACAGCATCACAATGAGCACAGCAAGGCATTGACGCACGCGAAGACCATATTAATTCAACTATAGGCTTAGTTTAGAAGATCCAGCCTGTAAAGCAAAGGTCACCAAGCATCACGAGCCCTGTAGGCCATCCGTATGAATCCCAATGCGACACTGTCACCATGCTGTCACAATCTGCATGTAGCCTTAGTCCGTTTGGGTCAACGAACAAGGACTTCACAGTGATCATCCCATTTTCACGAACAGCCATCGCTTTATGCTTCTGCTCGGCATTCACCTCAAGCGGTGTATTGGCCGCCCCTTTTACCATTTTGGAAGGACAAACCGTTACCGGCCGCCAGACGCTGACAGGGAGCGAAACCGGTACCATTGAACAAGGCGCTACCCTGCAGCAAGCCGGCAATCAAGCCATTCGCTGGTCTGCCGCCGAACAGGGCACAGTGCGCATTGAGAACCAAGGGCAGATACTGGCCACTGCCGGGGCCCGTGCTATCGATACCCAAGGCAATACCGCCTCCGACCATTACCACTTTGTGTTGTTGAACCATGAAGCAGCGCTCATCGACAGTGATAACGATGCCTTTCGGTTGAACTTCAGTTCCGGGATCCTCGGCTCCGTCCACATCGACAATGCCGGGACCATGCGATCTAATGAAGGCCAGGTGCTGGACTTTGCCGACATGCAGCAAGGCGAGCTGCGGCTGAATAACCTGGGTACGATGCACTCGGTGCAACACGATACCATTCGAACCGGCAACCTGACCACAGTGACTATCAACAACTCCGGCACGGTAAGCAGTCAGGGTCAGGGGCGCCGGGGTATTGATATCAATGGCGATGGTGGTGCACGGTTTATCGACATTCACAACAGCGCCAGTGGCGTGATTCAGGCACAGAACGACGCCATTCGGGTCAATTACGATCTCACCGGCGGCAGCTTAATGCTGGTGAATGATGGTCTTATCGAAGCCACCGGCCAGGGTGATGACTCCGGTCAAGCGGTCGATTTCAACTCAGTCACAGGAACGGCTGTCCATGCCATCATTCGCAACAATGCCGGTGCTATCATCCAAAGTGCCGATGCAGATGCTGTTCGCCCAGGCGGCCATGGTCAGGTGTTTAATGCCGGTTTGATTCGTGCCGGCGGAGCTGGTTTGGTGGAGGGCGCTGAGAGCACCTCGGCCGATGGCATTGATTTTCAGCAGCACGATGGCCAGGTGTTTAATCTGGCGGGTGGTCGTATCGAGGGAGCTCGCCATGGCATCACCGGCAATGGCTTTATTGAAGTGGTCAATCAGGCCGACGGTACCATTATTGGCTGGAATGGCTCAGGCGTGAACCTGGACGGCAATGGCAGGGTACTGAACTACGGTGTGATTTCAGGCCGCTATAATCCGCAGCTTAGCGAAGGGGATGGCGATGGCATTGATATCGACTTTATCGGCGATATTGAAAACTATGGCTGGATTGAAGGCATTGGCGCAGCTGGGGTAAAAAATGGCGATCCTAATCGGGCAGATGGCATTGCCATGGGGGGTGGTCGTATCATCAACCACAGTGGGGCGACCATTTACAGCAGCGATCGGGGGATCCTGATAGATGACAGCGATGGCGGAGCGGCCTTTGGTGCCACCCTGCTGGTCAATGCCGGCACCATTGATGCGCTGAATGAAGGGGTGCAGTTGCGTGGCAACTGGGACGATACCCTGATTAACAAAGGTAGCATCCTCAGCCGGAATCAGGGGGTTGCTATCGATATGGGGGGTGGGAATGACCGCCTGGAGCTGCATGCTGGCAGTATGATTCAGGGAAGCATTCTGGGCGGTACTGGCCAGAATCAGTTGATCCTTACCGGGGACGGTCATGGCTCTTTTGGTCATATTGAGCAATTCCAGTCCTGGCAAGTGCAGCAAGGCATTTGGCAGATGGCGGCCGATCTTCAAATCAACGCTGGGGATATTCTCGCTATCGACTCCAATGCGCAGCTAGATGTGCAGGGCAATGCCCTACTGGATGGAGAGCTTAGCTTTAGTCTGAGCAATTTGGCTGCAACTAGCATGCTGGCAATTGATGGCGATTTGGCCTTTGGTGCTGATAGCTGGCTGACGTTGGATCTCTCCAACTGGTTACCCGGCCTGGACGATGTCTGGAGTTTATTCAGCGCACAAAGCGTAACGGGGTTCGACCAACAGAGAGTCAGCTTCACGGGCCTTAGCCAGTTACCGCAGTATCAATTTATCACTGGCTGGCAAAACGGGTATTATCAGGTTGGTATTCGTTTTAACCAGCAGGCCACTGTCTCTGAGCCTGCGAGCTTTGGCGGTCTGCTGGCCGGTCTTTTTGCTCTTGGGGCTCTGCGACGCACTCAAGCGAAAAAGCGTAAGCACTTGCAACCCTGTTGCTGATGAACGCAGAGTGATCAATGAATTTAACCCGATATTCATGATCCAAACCGATAAAGCCCATATACTGCCTGATAGTGCAGTGAATGGGCTATATCGATGTATTTACGCAAACTGATCGTATCGCTCTGTATTCTGGTGGGTATTAGCCTGCTGCTGTCTGGTATTGGTTTTTGGGCGCATCAAAATTCGGAGTTTCACACCAAGCGTAACCGCATTGCCAACCAGATGCTGACCGAGTTTATTTCGCTGCGGGCCGACAAACAACGGCTGAAAGTCTGGCTGGCCGAGTACCTGCTGACCGAGGATGCCAATACCGGCTTTCGCGATACTCTGTTTGGCCGTATGCAGCACCAGTTGCAGACTCTGGATCAACTGGCCATTCGCGATCAACTTTACAGCACCAATGAATCCGACTTGCAGTTTATTATGCAGCAGGTCAAAGTCATTTCCTTGCTGCAATCCAACTTACATACGCTGGAACATGCACTGAAAACCCGCGAAATTGCCGCCTACCAGGATGATCTGGAGCGCTGGCGTACCCTGATTAGCTTGTTTGATAAATTTCAGGATACCGATCTGTCTGAATTGTTACAGCAGGCCATTGCCGATCAAAAGCAGCGGGCCAGCAGTACCGAAGCGGATGCGCTCTCTGCCGTGCAACAGGTGCAACACACCATGCTGCTGATCAGCCTGCTTGGTTTGCTGTTTGCCATTGTGATTGGCTGGCATTTATCCCGGGCCTTGAGCCAGCCATTGCAGCGGCTGCTGGATGGTACCAAGCAATTGCAACAAGGCAACTTTGCCCACCGCATTCAGGAGAAAGGGCCAACAGAGTTTGCTGAGCTGGCCCGGCAATTTAATCTGATGTCCGGTTACATTGAAGATTTTGCCCGCGAGGAAAAACAAAGCCAGCTGGCGACGGAGCAACGGGTGCAAGCCCGCACCGCTGAACTGCAGCAAGCGCTGGCCCAGCTTCATGAAACCGAACACCGGCAAAAACAATTGCTGGCGGATATCAGCCATGAGCTGCGCACCCCAGCCACCAGCATTCAGGGCGAAGCCGAAATCAGCCTGCGCGGTAAAGATAAAGACAGTGCTGAATACAAAGAGGCTTTTGGCCGGATTCTGGCGGCCAGCCAGCAATTAAGCCGGCGGATTGAGGATTTGTTGCTGCTGGCAAGAGGTGAAGAACGCTTACTGCAAGTGCACTTACAGCGCATCAGTGTGCTGGATTTTCAGGCTCTGGCCACGGCTACGGTGCAACAGCAACTCACTAGCCGCTTCCGGTTAACATTGAACATGCCTGCTGAGTTACCGGCCGACGCCTGGCTGCTGCTCGATGCCGACAAATTTGCCAGTGTGCTGCGGATTATTACCGACAATGCCCAGCAGTATGCCGCCAGTAACCCAGAGCTGCAGCTTAGCCTGGCACTGAGTGACAATGAACTGCAGTTGGAGCTAGCCGATCAGGGCATTGGCATCAGCGCAGAAGAACAGGATCGCTTGTTTCAGCGTCACTTTCGCGGGATCGCGGCCCGAAGCGCCCGACCCGATGGCCTGGGGATAGGCCTTTGCATTGCCAAAGCCATTATGGAAGCGCAGGATGGCACCATTGAGCTGCATCCCAATCAGCCCCAAGGCACCCGAGTATGCCTTAAGCTGCCAATTTTTAACGGAACCCAGCATGAAAATACTGATTATTGAAGACGATGAGAAAGTTGGCAGCTTTTTATCACGAGGCTTAAAAGCCGAGGGTTATCTGACTCAGCTATTGCAGGACGGCCTGCATGCACTGGAGATGGTGCGGCAGTTCGAGCCGGATGTGATTGTGCTGGATCGCATGCTACCCCAACTGGATGGCCTGACCTTATGCCAGCAGATCCGCAGCCAGCAAATTCAGGCGCGTATTCTGATTTTATCGGCTCTATCCGAAGTTGATGAGCGGGTCCGGGGCCTGCGAGCCGGTGCCGATGACTATTTGGGCAAGCCGTTTCACTTCGAAGAGCTGTTAGCCCGGATTGAAGCCCTGGCGAAACGGGATGTCAGTAGCCTGCATCAACGTCAGTTGCAGGTGGCCGATCTGGTGCTGGATTTAGACAGCATGCAAGCCCAGCGTGCCGGTAAAACTCTGCAATTAACGGCCAAGGAACTCGGTATTCTGGAGTTGCTGATGAGCAACAGCGGCAAAGTCTTCAGCCGGGAAAGGATCCTGACAAATGTCTGGGGCTTGAACGAAGATCCACTGACCAACATCGTGGATGTGTATATGGCGCGGCTACGGAAGAAAGTTGATGAGTCGCATACCGTTAAATTGCTGCATACCCGGCGTGGGCTCGGCTATTGTTTGCAACCAGAATAAAAAAGGGCTGGCCGCAGAGGAGGGATGGCCAGCCAAAACGGGTTGGGATGAACAACACTTACAGAAACAATAACCAGCTTACTTACTAAATCACGTTAACCTGGCAATGGCATCCTTGCCATTGCTCCCCTACTCGTTCCCTTAATTAGCGCTAAACGGCAATGACGAGTGATGCAGTACGATGCGCAGGGCGCCCTGCTCGTCTTTTTTAAAGCCCCAGGTTTTGTCCACGGTAGTGATAGCACCACTGGCATCGGTCAGCATCACATGGCCCATGGTCAGTGCCAGGTCGCCATTGATGTACACCGCCGCGTTGTTAAACTGATAACCGGTCCACCCCTTCAGCGCAAAGCCACTGTCATCAGGGAATGCGCTGTTGCCACCAACAAAATAGGCCAAAGCACCCTCGTAGCTGGTACGAAAGGTTTGTTCGCCACTGGCCAGCGTAGGCTTAAATAAAACCGCACCATGACCGTAGCCATAAGCTGCATCCAACACTGAGCGTGCTTTTTGCTCCGCCTGATCACGGCCACCGTCCTTGTAAGCAGAGCTGATAGCAATCAACGCTTGCCCCCAGGCCTGTTGGGCAGCTTTAACCTCAGCTTCGGTGATGTTGTTATTGACCACAGGCGCCGCAACCACTTGCAAAGCAGCCAGGCTGAGCACAGTGCCAGAAATGATGGATACAATTCGAGTTGACATAGGTTTTCCTTTTCAGTGAAGGGTGCTCTCACACCGGACAGGGACAACTTTACAGCCGAGGCATGAAGGGAAAACCGACAAAGGAATTAACACAACACAGCGAACAGATTAAAACAAGATGAACAGCACCAACACCGCAGTCAGGGGCGACGCTTTAGCAATTTGCGCTGCAAAGTACGACGATGCATGCCCAGCATCCGGGCGGTTTGCGAGATATTACCATCCTGTTCGGTCAGCACTCGCTGGATATGCTCCCATTCCAGCTGCTCCGGGCTTAGCAAACTGAGCGTCGAAGCAGGCTCTGGCTGTTCACTTGCCGGGGTGTCTGGTTCTGTTAGCAAGAACTGGCCATAAAGCACCTGGCGCAACTGCTGAAAATCGACCGGTTTGGTCAGATAGTCGTCGGCGCCTAATTTCACTGCCTGCACCGCATTGGCAATACTGCCATAGCCGGTTAGCAGCACAATCCGGCAGTTGGGCAGCGCCGCGCGTAGCGGTTCAATAAAGCTCAGGCCAGACTGGCTGGCAAAACGCAAATCCAGCAGGTAGGCATCGGCTTGCTCAGCAATCAGCTGGTCGCAGGTGCAGGGCTCGGCAAAAGTCACCACCCTCGCACCGGTTTGCTCAAAACGGCGCGCCAGGGTGCGCAGCAGTACGGCATCGTCATCGACCAGCACCAGCTTGATGCGCTGCGGCTTATTCATGCGATCTGGTTCATTCATCTTGGGTTGCTCATTCATGCAGAGTTCCTGGGCAGCTCAATGCAGGTCAGTGCGCCATCGGCCAGATTACTGCGGACGACCTTACCGCCCAATCGCTCAATGCTGGCATTGGCCAGAAACTGACCGATGCCAAGGCCCTGACTACTAAGCTGTGGCAAATGCCCCAGCTCCTGCAAACGCTGCTCGGAAAAACCCTCACCATAATCACGAATGCGGATGCTGCAGCCTTGTTCGCTGAGCTGACAGCTAATGGAGAGCTTTGGCTGTTGCCGCGCCAGGCTGGCATCGGCGGCGTTATCCAGAATATTCAGCAGCGCCGCTGCCAGGCTTTGCGGCTCCGCCAGTAAAAAATCAGTGGCTTTACTGTCAAACTGACACTCGGCTTCAATATCGGGCCGGCTGGCCAGCCAACGCTGTACCGTTTGTTCGGTCAGCTTGAGTACCGGCTCGGCTTGCTGCGGCTGGCGCAGACTGCCGGCATCCCGACGCAGCTGCTGCACCAGATGCTGACAACGCTGCAGTTGCTGTTTCAAGTCCTGCCATTGCTCTGTCTGAGCGGTGTCGGTTTCAAGCTCGTCGGCAATCAGTGCCATGGTTTGAATGGGCGTGGCTAAATCATGAGCGGCATTGGCGGCAAAAGTTGCCAGAGCCAACATTTGCTCTTGTCGCAGCTGTTGTTGCTGCAACTGATTCAGCACTCGGGCTTGCTTGCGGATTTGCCGGGCCTGAGCACTGATAAACCAACTGATCAGTGCTGCTGAGAGCGCAAAGGCCCACCACATTTGCAGCAGATGCTGATCAAAGCTGCCATGGCCAGCACCATGATGCGCATGCGCTGCGCCAGCTGCGTGTTCCGGCTGCAACTCAAGCCAACCGCCAGCAATCGGCAGTGCGCTGATATCCCCTAATTGCATCAGCAAGCTGTATGCCAGCACCGCAATCAGCGCCACCAAATAACACAAGCGGCCCGGCAGCAGCACCGAGGCCATTGCCACCGGCAGCAGCAGCAGCGCGACCAAACCATTGCTGACCCCGCCGGTTAACACCAGCATGCAGCAGAGCAACACAATATCCGCCAACGCATAGAGTGCATACAAACGCATGCTGTACTGGCTTGCATTGGGCAATAATGGCAGTAACACATTGGAGGCAGCAAAAAGCACCAGCAAGAGCCCAAGCAAAGGCCAAGAGCTGACCGGGTAATGCAGTAGCCAGGCGGCCAGCATCGCCAATGCAATAAAGCCAATCACCCCCCAACGAAAGCGGGCCAACTGACGCAATTGGTGCTGCGGTTCTAGAACGGTCAGGGAAAGCATGACATGGATTCCACAAAAAAGACGGCTGCCAGGCAGCCGTTGCAAAATGTCATTACAGACTATCGCACAGCAGTGGAAAAGTCTCTACTAAGAATACCTGCTGCCTCCCCAAAGCACCATGCGACATAGTGTCGCAGCTGCTCAGCAAAGACTAACGCCGTCTAAGCCGCATCGCAAAGCCCATGCCGGCCAGCAGCAAAACCAGTGCCATCATGGCCACTACCACCTTATCGCGGCCATCGCGCCCCAGCCAGGGCTGCAAAATGCCCCATTTGTGCACAAAGGAAAAGCTGTAACGCTCATAGCGACTGCTGCGGCTTTGTTGCTCCACCAACTGACCGCTGGCACTGTCGACAAAAATCCGCCCCTTGGCATAATCGAGCTGCCAGACCGGCAGGCGCTTGTTGCGAAAATCGTAATCCGGCCCAAAACGCTGTACCAGCTGTTGCCTGGATATCGCTTCGGGGGTTAGCCCAATAAAGCGCTCCGCCAACAGCTGCGCATACGAAGCATCGTCCAGCGCCGGTGCATCCGACAGCAGCGGGATAAAGAGCGCCCCGCGCTCGGATGCCTGGCCGGCAAAGCGGCTGTGCCGGTCGGCCTGCTGAGTTGCATTGTGCAGCGATAAACGCCAGTACCAGTGCGAAGCGGGCCCCTGTACCAGACTGGCACTGTTTAGCACCGCATCGGTCGGCAACACGCCTGCCGGCAGCTGCCACTGTTCTGGCAACGGTTGAGCATTGCTGGCCGTTAAGCCCAGTGTATCGGGCTTTACATACTTGTAGGCAAAGTGGTAGATGCCGGTCAGCAAATACAGCGTCACCGGCAGCAATAACCCCCAGGACAGCAGATAGTGCCAGCGGCGCAGGCCGCGACGTTTTGCCTTAAACGGCAGGCGCAGCAACAACCAGCCGCCAGTCAGCACCAGCAGCAAGGCACTGCCCAACAGCACTGTCATCACCAGAGCTTTGATAATCGGCACCCCATCCAGCCATTGCCAGCTGTGAAACTGGCGAAACAGCGCCTGCAAGTTGGTTTTGTACGCATTGGTAATGCCCGCGAGGCTCAGAGTTTCGGTATGCACATACAGACTAAGCCCGGAATCAAAATCGACCTGCCACACCGGCAATAAGCGATTGACCGACGGGTAGGCGCTGTCGAATTCGGTTTGCAACCGGCTGCTGCGCACCTGGGTTTCCTCCAAACCGCTGTAATGACTGGCCAGCCAGATCGCCATCTGCTGATCGCTGATGGCACTGGCTTCATCATACAAGCTCAGGTACTGGCGTGGACTTTGCAAATCCGAGGTCAGCTGCAACAGCACCTGCTGCTGGTAGGGCACCAGCTTCACCAGCGACTGAGCGGGCAGATTGGCTTGCTGCAACCGCTGCATGGCCTGATTCAGTTCGGCTTCGCTCAAACTGAGTGTTGGCGGTCGCATGGTGACGGCCTGTGGGCCGGTCCAACTCATAATGGGATGCGACACCCCGGTTAGCGCAAACAGCAGCAAAGTGATGCCACCCAGCCAGAGCAGTACACGGTGCCAGCGCACCAACTGGCTGGTGCGTATTGCGTTTGATGTGGTCATCACTGCATCCTCCTACCTTCTGCCTTAAAATTGCCAGGTGGCCGAGACAAAAACGCTGCGCGGCATGCCGGGCCGGTAGTCGATGTCGGTCGAGCCTACCTGATTGCTGGTCAGGGTAGAATAGTTCTTATCGGTCAGGTTCATTAACCGAATCGCCAGCTGCCAGTGCTCGCCCATTTGATAGCGCGCCCGCAGATGGAACAGATCATGCCCTGGGTAAGTATTGGTGTTGGTCTCATCGGTGTAGTAGCGGCCAACTTGCTGCCATTCCAGCTCCAGCCAGAGCCCCTCCATGCTGAGTGGCTGGTAACTCAGGCTGCTTTGCCAAAGCTGACGCGGCGCTTTGCCCACCTCAAAGCCAGCAAAGTTGCGGGTTTCGTTGATAGCAGGCACACAGGCCGGCGGAAAGCAGCTAAATAAATACTGAAAATCACGGTACTTTTGCCGGGTAAAGGTGCCACTGAGGTTCCACGTCCAGGCGTCGCTGAGTTGCCAGCTGGCCATCAGCTCCAGCCCCCGATGCGAGGTTTGGCCGGCATTGATAACCTTGCGGGTGTTGCCATCAATGTAACTGACCACATCGTCTTTGATTTGCAAGTCGTAGACACTGGCATCCAGTCGCAGTCCATCCAGCTGCGCCCTCCAGCCCAGCTCATGGTTGATGGCGGTGACCGGTTTCAGCTCGGTGGTATCCTGACTGGAACCCGGGCGAAACACCTGCCCGACCGAAGGCACCCGAAAGGCATGGCGGCGATTGGCATACAGCTGTTGATTCGAGGCCAGCTTGTAAACAACGCCGAACTTGGGGCTAAGTTGCTGGTAGCGAATGCGCTGCGACTCGGGCCGAAGCCAGGTAGTACGTCCTACTTGCTGTGGCACCGACGGATCCAGCCGATCGGTGTAATCGACTTCAAACCAGTCGTACCGGGCGCCCAGGCTTAGGATCCATTGATCTGAAGCAAACCATTGCAACTGCGCATAGGGCGAGATGCTGGTTTGATCTGCATCGTAGTGGTAATTGGTTCGCCCGGTTTGTTGGTAATCAACAAAAATATCCTCTTGCATCACGATGCTGATTTGCTGCTCGCGGAAGGTGGCAGGTGTCACGTCCAGATCCAACCCGGCTGTCCAGTTGAAGTCCGCTGACGCCTGCTGCGAGAACTGTGTCAGTAGCCCATAGGAGGAAAAACGGGTGGATTGCAGCACCGGATCATAGGTCAGCATCCAACTGGGCATCAGATCCGAGCGGTTGTTGCGGTAAAAGGGTGTCAGCATCCATTCGCTGCGATCGGACAGCTGATAACGCAGTTCCGTCGATAACCGAAACGCCTGCACATCGCGCGCGCCCATATCGCCATGAAAGCGGTTTTTGCGCGGATTGCTGGTAAAATCAGCCTGGTTTAAGCCCGAGGTGCCACTTTGGTCAATGCTGCCAAAACTGGCCAGGGTTTTAAGTTGCAGCTGCGGTGTGAGGTCACTGTCGAGCCGCAAGCTGCTGGAAAAACGCTGATAATCGGCTTCTTCCCGAAAGCCATCGCTTTGGGTGCGATTCAGTTGCAGCCGGGCCCGGTGCTGGGCATTCAAAGCACCGCTCACGGCCATCAGGCCACGTTGCCAGCCATCGCTGCCAAGCTCTGCCTGCAGCCGGCCACTGAGCTGATCGGTCGGCTCTAGGGTTAAAATATTAAAAATGCCGCCAATGGCATCGCTGCCGTAGAGCGCAGAACCCGGCCCCTTGGTCACTTCCACCCGGCCGGAATTTGGCATATCAATTTCGTACAGCCCATTGTGGTTAAAAAAGCCGGTTGGCCGGGTTGGCAGGCCATCTTCCAAAAAAAGGTAAACCCCGCCGGTGGTGATAGGCTGGCGAATAGCGGTCATATGCCCTTCCCCACCCAAGTCATTGACATGCACCCCGGATACCCGGTTTAACAGCTCGGCCGGGTGGCCGGGGCTGACATTCTGGATGCTGTCTTCACCCAACACAGCGACCGATTCCGCCAGGTTGGTTAGTGCCTGCGCCTGACGGCTGCTGGTCACTACCATGACTTCAACGCCATCCGGTGCAGCCGCTACCTTGGTAGGCATGTCTGAGGCAGCCGTACTCATGGCCATAAGTGCCAGGCAAATATTAGAAATCATGAATAAACCTCTGAATTGACTTGATTTACTCTACCAGAGGCACAACACCGCAGGGATGCGACATAATGTCGCAGGGCAGCACAGGTTGCTTAAAGCTAAATCTGGTCAAAACAGTGTGGCCTGACTAGACTAAGCAGGATGCTTATCCCAAAGTAACCATGGAGATGGAACCGATGCGATTTTCACTGAATACAATAACTAGCTTGCTGCTGGCCGCCAGCCTGACCTTCGCTATTACCAGCCAGCAGGCAGAGGCTTGCACCCGGGTGATGTACAAGGGCCCGGAGCAGACCATTCTGACCGGGCGCAGCATGGACTTTGCCATGCCAATACCTGCCAATCTCTGGGTATTTCCACGCGGCATCGAGCGTCAGGGTGAAGTGGGCGATAACTCGGTACGCTGGACTGCCCAATACGGCAGCCTTGCGGTCAGCTCCTGGGACATTGCCACTTCGGATGGCATGAATGAAAAAGGCCTGGTGGCCAATATGCTGTGGCTGGTTGAATCCGAGTACCCCGAGTTTAACCCCGATAGCGGCAGGCCAGGTTTGTCCATTTCGCTGTGGGCGCAGTATGCGTTGGATAACTTCGCGACCGTGGCCGAAGCAGTAGCAGCCCTTAGCCGGGAAGACTTTGTGGTGGTGACCGATGTGATCCCAGGCACCGATAGAATGACCACCATCCATTTATCGTTGTCGGATCCAACCGGCGATAATGCCATTTTCGAGTACATCGAAGGCCAGCTGGTGATCCACCATGATCCCTCTTACGTGGTGATGACCAATGATCCGCCGTACCAGCAGCAACTGGCCATTCAAAAGTACTGGGACAGCATTCCGGGCAATGTGTTTTTACCGGGTACGGTGAAAGCCCCGGATCGTTTTGTACGGGCGCACTACTACATCCACAGCATTCCGCAAACCAGTGATCCTCAGATTGCCACTGCCAGTGTCTTTAGCGTGATCCGAAACACCTCGGTGCCCTATGGTTATCAGATTGAAGGCTACCCGAATTTATCCACTACCCAATGGCGGGTGGTGGCCGATCACAAGCATCTGCGCTATTTCTTTGAAACCGCGCTGACGCCCAATACCTTTTGGGTCGACCTGACGAAACTGGATTTCAGCGAAAATGCCCCGGTCAAAGTGCTGCGCGCCGATGCCAACCAAGTGTATGCTGGTGAAACCTCGGCCAAGTTCACCGAGGCACAAGCTTTTCAGTTTTTAGGACTGACTGTCGAGTAGTGCTAGCAGCCGGTTGTAACTTTTTGCAGCCGGCTTTAATGCCCTTCTAACAACACAAAGCCCAACATCAAGCCAATACCGGTGAACAAGGCCAGATGCTGTGACAGCAGCCGTTGTTGCCATAAGCCTTTTAGCAATGGATAGAGATCGATCAAGGCAATGTACAAGAAACCACCTGCCGTAATGGCTAATAGCGCTGCCAGTGGCAATACCAGCCATTGGCCTGCCAGATAGAGCAACAAAGCGCCGGCAAACACCGGCAGGCTGCACAGCGCATTTAATGCGATGGCACGCTTAAAACTGGCACCGCCATGCAGCAGGATGGCCACATCCGACAATTCCTTCGGCAGTTCATGCCATACCACCGCCAGCGTGGTGGCCCAGCCCAGTGCCGGATCAACCAGAAAGCTGGCGCCTATCAGAATGCCATCGACCGCATTGTGCAGGCCATCGCCCAGCAGATTCATCCGGGCATAGGAGGGCAAGCGCTCTGCTGAGCTTGGTAACTCATGCCGGTGCCAGTGCAGCCCCTGCTCCAGTCCATGGAACAACAAAAAGCCGAACAGAACTGCCAGCATTACCGGATGCGGTGAGGCTGAGAGCTCTAACGCTTCCGGGATCAGATGCAAAAAAGCACTGCCCAGTAACACACCAATGGCCAGACACAACAACAAAGGCTGGAGCCACTTCAGCCAGGGGCGTGCCAGCAGCAATAACACACCACCGAACACGGCGACCAGCACCACCAGGGATGCAGCCAACATCAACTGCCACAGCATAACAACTCCAGAATTGTGATAATATCACAATTAGTCTAGCGCAGTTTAGAGTCTGTTGCTCTAGCCCTGACGTGCTTTAAAGCGTGGATTGCTTTTGCAAATAACAAAAACTTTGCCACGCCGTTTGACGATTTGGCAGTCCGGGTGACGATTTTTAGCGGACTTCAACGACGACAGTACTTTCATGAGGCATCTCCTTTCGTTGCCAAAAAACGACCAAACTTCTTGCCGAAGTTGGCCATCCGGCCTTCGCTGCTGATTTGCTTCTGCTTGCCGGTGTAAATGGGATGCGAGGCGCTGGACACATCCAGCGGCACATATGGATAGGTGTTGCCGTCACTCCAGGTTTTGGTGCGTTCGGTTTGAATGGTGGAACCGACCAAAAAATAGGCATCTGCGGCCATATCGTGAAACAGTACCTGACGGTACTCGGGGTGGATGTTGGGTTTCATACAATCTCCTTAATTGAATACAGAGACTGCAATAATATTGAGAATGATTCTTAGTTGCAATTACTTTGTGATGTTATCACAAAAAATAGTTCATTACCCCAGTGCCGTATCCAGCACCAGCATCAACACAAAGCCCAGCATCAGGCCATTGGTCGCTGCCATTTCATGGCCCTGCCGGTGCGACTCCGGGATCATTTCATGGCTTATCACAAACAGCATGGCACCTGCCGCCATCGCCAGACCCCAGGGCAGCAGCATCGGGTTTGTCATCACGATGGCGCCGGTCACCGCCATCACCGGTTCGACCAAACCAGATAACATCCCTACGCTCAAAGCCACCAGCCGGCTGTAGCCTACGGCAAGCAATGCCATGGCCACCACAAAGCCTTCCGGCACATTCTGCAAGGAGATACCGGTCGCCAACGCCGAAGCGCCTACCGCATCGCCACTGGCATAGGCAACACCAATGGCCAGGCCTTCCGGGATATTATGTAGAATGATGGCGATAACGAACAACCAACTCCGCTTTAATGCCAGTGCCTGATGCCCCTCGGTTCCTTTGATAAAGTGTTCATGCGGCACGCTGCGCTCCAGTGCCAACATCAGCAAAGCGCCCAACAGTATAGCAGCAGCCACTTGCAAGGGTCCTTGCCAGCTTTGTGCGCTAGTTTCAAACAGGGTCAGTGCAGGCACGATCAGCGAAAAAATGCTGGCTGCCAACATCACCCCACCACCAAAACCCAACATAGCCGCATGCAAACGGGCAGAAAGACGACGGGAAAACAAAGCTGGAATGGCTCCTAGAGCGGTGGCAACCGCTGCCGCCATACCAGCATAAAATGCATAGCGAACATGATCCTGCTGCTGCATCAGCAACACCAACTGCTGGATGCCATAGCCAGCCCCAAGCAGCAAAATACCCCAGCCCAGCAGTTTGCGTGGGGTTAGTTTACTGAATTTGCTCAGGCTGGCTGTATTCATTGCATACTCCGCAGGGTCGTTTTACCCATTATAGAATGAAATACCGAACAGAACCTGAATCAAATGAGAATTATTCTCAATTTAAATCGATGGGGTTATTCTGAAAAATTGATTGATATGCAAAATTGCAATCAGAAATAAAGCATTTTGTAGACTACTCCCCCTGCCCTGCAGGGGGAGCAAAATTAACTCTGCGATTGCAGGTAGTTGGGCAGGCCCAGCAGCTTGATCAGGCGTAGCTGTTGCTCCAGCCAATAGGCGTGGTCATTTTCGGTGTCATCCAGCAACTGCTGCAAGATGCTGCGGGTGACGTAATCCTGCTCTTTTTCGCACAGCGCCATGGTGTCTTTGAGTAAGGCATCCACCCGGTATTCTACATCCAGATCATTTTGCAGCATTTCGGGGACATCTTTGCCCACCTTGATGCCATCGCGTTTGCTCAGATCCGGTACCCCTTCCAAAAACAAAATACGCTCAATCAAAGCGGCGGCATGGCCTTTTTCATCGTCGAACTCATGGTCGATGCGCTGATACAGCTTCTGAAGGCCCCAATCCTGATACATGCGCGAATGGATAAAGTACTGATCCATCGCACTGAGCTCATTGGCCAGTAAGGTATTGAGTGCATCAATAATGACTTGCTTGCCCTGCATTAATCACCTCCTGTCTGCAGTTGCAGGTAGTTGGACAGCCCCATACTGCTGATTTGGTGCTGCTGGGTTTCCAGCCAGTCGATGTACTCTTCTTCATCTTCCAGCATCTCAGTCAGCAGGTCACGGCTGACATAATCCTGATGCTGCTCACACAACGCAATGGCTTGCTTGAGTTGCGGCACTTGTTGCAACTGAAAGTCCATATCGCATTGCAGCATTTCCTCAGTAGCTTCACCAATATTCAGTTTGCCCAGTGCCTGCAGGTTCGGCAGCCCTTCCAAAAACAAAATACGTTCAATCAGGCTGTCGGATTGCTTCATATCCAGAATGGATTTTTTGTAGCACGCATCGTTCAGGCCTTTTAAGCCCCAGTTTTTGTACATGCGGGCATGCAAAAAGTACTGATTAATCGAGGTCAATTCGGTGGTAAGCAACTGATTCAGTTGCGCCAGCACCTGTGGATGGCCTTGCATAGCGAACTCCGAAAATGGAAACGGGTACTAAGCTTAGCCCAAAATAGGCAAGAACACAAAAAACGCTTTACCATCAAAGACATAGTATTGATAATGATTCGCCTTTAGGATGTATTTTCAATCTGCAGGTACCGTCACAAAGCCAAGTTGCTCTATCCCCGCTTGTTGCACCAGGGCCATCAGACGCACCATATGTTGATAGGGCACATCTTTATCGCCCTGCAGATGCAGGACCGGCTGCTGAGCCGCTGCTTGCAGCAAACGCTGCTGCATTTGCTGCTCGGTAACCAAGTCCTGTTGCCAGTACCATAAACCGTCTTTATCCACCGACAACACCACTACCTCAGGATCTGTCTGCACAGGTTGTTCGCTGGCCGTTGGCAGATTCACCGCGACCGCCTGTGTCAGTAACGGCATGGTGATCATAAAGAGGATCAGCAGCACCAGCATCACATCCACCAAAGGGGTCATATTCAGCTCGGTCATCATGTCCTGTTGCGGCTCCAGGCCGCCTCCAAAAGCCATGTTAGTGCACCTCACGCAAATGCGCTTGCTTGCGCTGCAGCGGGGCTGCACCGGTCAGAAAATAGGCATGCAACTGATGAGCAAAGCGGTTCAGCTTGCTGTGCACGCCACGATTTGCGCGGCTTAAAGCGTTGTACCCCAACAAGGCCGGAATAGCCACCACCAGGCCGGCAGCCGTGGTCAACAGTGCTTCCCCGACCGGGCCGGCAATCTTATCCAGTGCCACCTGACCGGATGCACTGATGCTGATCAACGCCTGATAAATGCCCCAAACAGTACCAAAAAGCCCCAGAAAGGGTGCCGTGGCGGCCACCGAGGCAAGAATGGCTAGCCCCCGGTTTAACCCTTCCATCGAGTCCTCGATGCTGCCACGTAAGCAAGCGCTTAACCAATCGGTCAGCGGCAGGTGGCCGTGCAGATCGGAGGTATGCAACCGATGATGCTCCACCGCATCCGCGCCTTCCACTGCCAGCCGCTGAAACGGATTGTCCGGCCGGTGCTGCTTTAGAGCCAGCACCGCATCGCTGAAACTCTGGCAATGCCAGAATTGCTGCATAGCCGCCCGCCCGGGCCGCTGCAAGCGCCATAAATGCAGACCACGTATGAGCAGCACACACCAACTGAGCAACGACATCAGCAGCAGCAACAGCATCACAGCCCGGCTAAGGGGATCGCCATACAACCAAAGACTGGAAAAACTCATGGAGGTGCTGTCCATCTGTACTCCTGCTAGTGCAATTGAAAGGTTATGGGTTGCTGGTAACGATAGGCGATGGCGCTCCCCCCTTGCCGTGCAGGTTCAAAGCGCCATTGCTTTACTGCCTCCAGTGCAGCCTGATCCAGCCTTGGAAAGCCGCTGCTTTGCAGCACGGCCAGCTCACTGATCTGGCCATCGGCTTCGATCAACAGCTCCAGCAATACGGTGCCTTGTTCCCGTAACCGACGTGATACCATGGGATAAGCCGGAGCCGGATTGTTCAAATGGCTGGCATCGGCTCTGGGTGCCGTAACCGGCGCGCTGGTGGGCGGTGCAGGCTCTTGCGGCTGAGCGACCGGTTCAGGCGGCTGTTCGACTAGCTCCTTAACAACAGGCTCTGGTTCTGTGTACTCTGGTAGCGGCTTCGGAGCAGACGCCAATCGCCCGTCTTTTACTGGCAACGGCTCTGGTACATGGTCTGGCTTGGGCGCAGGCTCTGTGGGCTTCGGCTCAGGCAGAGGGACCTGCTCTGCCACAGGTTCCGGCTGGATGGCTGCAGCGGTCTGAACCAAAGCCCCCTGCAGCACGGGAGGTTGCACTATCGGCTGCGCTGTACGTACCTGACCAACAGCCAGCAACACCAGCAGGTGCCCCAGCAGCACCAGCAGCACCAGCAGCACCAGGCCAACATCGCTCCTGCGGGTTGGACCTTGTGCCTGCATAACCATAGGTTTGCTATCCTCTGCCCAGGCAGTAAACTCAGGCAGACAGGCAACAGCTGTCATGGGTGACTCCAGAAAAAGTGAGATCAAAACAGATGCAAATGATATCAATTATCATTAGCAACAACAAGCGCTCACTTCATCGTAACCAACTGTTGTTAGCCGCAGGACTCTGGCACTGACTGGTTTTTTCCGCTTAAATGCAAATACCTATCCCTACTCGAAGAAAAATTATGTTTCGGTCGCTTATCCTGCTTTGTCTGCTGGTCAGCAGCAGCTTTAGTTACGCCAACAGCCGCCAGATTGAGATTGATCAGGCAGTGGAAACCAAACACCAAACCCGCATTAACGGCCAGCGCGTGCAATACAGTGCTTTAACCGGTACTCAGCCAGTCTGGGATGAGCAGGGCGAGCCGGTGGCCACCTTGTTTTATACCTATTACCGCCGCACCGATGTATCCGATATCGGCAAACGGCCCTTGATGATTTCATTTAATGGCGGTCCGGGCTCCGCCTCGGTCTGGATGCATGTGGCCTACACCGGGCCCAAGGTATTGAATATTGATGCCGAGGGCTATCCGGTACAGCCTTATGGCGTGAAAGCCAACCCCTACTCGGTGCTGGATGTGGCCGATATCGTGTTTGTGAACCCGGTCAATACCGGCTATTCGCGGGTGGTCCCCAATAGCCAGGGCGAGTTGTTATCAAGGGAGAAACAGCGTGAACTATTCTTCGGCGTAAATGCTGATGTCAGCTATCTGGCCGAGTGGATCAACACCTTTGTTACCCGCCACAACCGCTGGACGTCGCCGAAGTTTCTGATTGGCGAAAGCTACGGCACCACCCGGGTGGCGGGCCTGGCGCTGGAGCTGCAAAACCGTCAGTGGATGTACTTAAATGGGGTGATTCTGGTGTCGCCAACCGACATGGGCATCGACCGTCAAGGGCCAGTCAAAGCAGCCAATCGCCTGCCTTATTTTGCCGCCACCGCCTGGTACCATGGCGTGCTGCCGGCTGATCTGCAACAACGCGACTTGTATGAGCTGTTGCCAGAAGTCGAAGACTTTACCCTGAATCAGTACCTGCCGGCGCTGGCCAAAGGTGCCTTTATTGAGGATGCCGAAAAACAACGCATTGCCGAGCAAGTGGCCCGTTACTCTGGCTTGTCCTTGCAATCGGTGCTTGGCAGCAACCTGGATATCGATACCGCCTTTTTCTGGAAAGACTTACTCCGCGAACAGGGAAAAACCGTCGGCCGGCTGGACTCCCGCTATTTAGGCATTGATAAGAAAGAAGTCGGCGAACGGCCGGATTACTGGGCAGAGCTGACCTCCTGGTTGCACTCGTTCACCCCGGCCATCAACCACTACATTCGTAATGATCTGAACTACGTCACCGACATCAAGTACAACATGTTCGGCCCGGTGCACCCCTGGGATAGAACTAACGACAACACCGGTGACAACCTGCGCCAGGCCATGGCCCAAAACCCCTATCTGCAAGTGTTGTTTCAGGCGGGTTACTACGATGGCGCCACCAACTACTTTGATGCCAAGTACAGCATGTGGCAACTGGATCCCAGCAGCAAAATGCGTGACCGGCTGCACTTTGCCGGCTACCGCAGTGGCCATATGATGTATCTGCGCTACGAGGATTTGAAAAAATCCAATGACGATTTGCGCAACTTTATCCGCGCGGCCCTGCCGGCGGAAGGCCAGGCTGCCAAGTACTAGTTTCAGTGTATCTCACCAAACACGACCAAGCAGGCCCAGGCCTGCTTTTTTATTGGAAGATAGCCATCCCAAGCCCCAGCAACACCGCATAGCGCAGTCCCTTCCCTAAAGCCACCAACAGCAGGAATAGGGTAAAGCGCACCCGCAGTACACCGGCAATCAGCGTCAGGGGATCGCCGACCACCGGCAACCAGCTTAGCAACAAGCTCCAGCTGCCGTAGCGCTGAAAGCGCTGACTAGCTGCAGTCATTTGTTCTGGTGTAAAAGGAAACCAGCGCTTGTGCTGAAATCGGTTGAGTTCTTTGCCAAGGTACCAATTGACGCAGGAGCCCAGCGTATTGCCCGTGGAGGCAAAGAACCAGAGCCAGATAGGCAGATAGCCCTGCTGCTGCAGGGCCAGCAGTAAAACTTCCGAGGAGCCAGGCAGCAAGGTCGCTGCCGTGAAGGCGCTGACAAACAGCGTCAGATAAGCCAGCATCAATGAGATTCGGCTAACTAACGCTGTTGTGCCAGCAGGGTTTCTTCATCCATTTGCCGGATCATAAAGGCGACCTTCTCAAAAAAGGCATCGCGGCCTTCATCCGGGATCGGTTGTGCCAGCGGGATATTGGCAGTCATCGGATTGACAGGTCTGTTGTTGACATGCAGCTCGTAGTGCAAATGTGGCCCGGTGACCCGGCCGGTAGCACCGGACAGGGCAATGCGCTGACCGCGCTCGACCCGCTGACCATTGCGCACCAGGGCCCGATCTAAATGCAGATAGCGGGTTTTGTACTGGCCATGATGCTGGATTTCTATGTAACGGCCGGCAAAGGGGTGATTTTCTACCCGGATGACCACGCCATCAGCAGCCGCCAATACCGGTGTACCGGTTGGGGTCGCAAAATCAGTACCATTGTGCGGTGATACCCTGCGCGTAACCGGATGCAAGCGGCGCGGATTAAAAGGGGAACTGATGCGAAATTCGCGCTGCAAAGGAATACGCATAAAGGCGCGTTGCAGGCTGTTGCCTTCAGCATCGTAGTATTGGCCGTTTTCATGCAAAAAAGCCGTTAGCTGCTGGCGGCGGTTAAAGAGACGAATGCCTTCAATGCGGCTTTGGCCGGTGGCTTCTTCGCCGACGTAATTATCGCTGCGGATCACCTGAAAACGGGCTCCGGCCTGAATATCGCGGGAAAAGTTAATGCGATCGCGAAACAACTGACTGACGGTAGCAATCTCGGCGTCGTTCAAGCCGGCACGCTGCGCCGATAAATAGAAACTGCCGTGAATTTCACCGACCAGGGTCTGACTGTACCATTCGCCTTCATCCAGCAATTCCTGATAGCTGAATTCACCATCGGCCTCGCGCTGGTACAGCACCCGGTTACCAGCATGCACGAAGAGCTCCATCGACAACAATTCATTGTGCTCATCCCGCTGAAAGGTCAAGGTGTGACCGGGACGTAATACATCCAGCGCCAACAGCGACTGATCAGCCGCCATAATCTGATGCAGCTGTTGCTGACTAAAGCCGTGACGGGAGAAAATGCGGCTTAAGCTATCACCGGATTGGATCGCATAGTGCGTGAAGGACTCATCGACCTCAGGCTCCGGCTCTGGAAACAGTGCCAACTGCCACTGTTGTACCTGCAGCTGCCAGCCATGTTCTGGTTCAAGCTGTGCCCAACTCGCGTTCAGCAACACTGGCATCAGGGTGAGCAGCGGTTTTTCCGGCTTGGAACTGGTCGGCCAAAACAGAATCATCAGGCTCACCAGCAACAACGACAGCAAAATACGCCGATGGGCACTGGGAAGACGGTTTGTTAATGTAAGCAAAGGTTGTGGCATCGGTAGCGCTTTTATCGTTTTATTCAGTCAGACAACGATGAACGTTGTCACAGCGATTTTAGGATAGTATCACAAAAATAACCAACTCCGCTTCGATAGCCAAGAGGAAAAATGGTTCCCACCAAATAAAAAAACCACCTGTCTTCCCGGCAGGTGGCTGCGAATATCGCGAAACTCCAGAGAAACATGTTTTTTTAAAAGATATAGCTAACGCTTGCTTTGATGTAACGCCCAGGCTCAGCAAAGCGCCGGTAGCCATCGGTACCGGGCTGGACATCACCACGGGGGCCACCACCACCCGGATAAATAAAGCGCATCCGATCCCACCGGTAGTACTCGCGATCAAACAGGTTAAAGATCCCAAGCTGCAGCTGCAGTGCAGCAGTCAGATCCCAGCTTGCGTTCACATCCACCACAGTAGCAGAACCAGGTACTTGCAATACTGTCGAGGTCCTGCTGCCGTCCGCCTGAGTTTGCAGGGTATCCGCTTCATTTTTACCCGCCAGGTGCTGCACTGTGGTCAGCAATTGCCAGTTCTGTCCCGGTGCCTGATAGCGCAACGACGCCAACGCATTGGCCGGACTGACACTTAGCAGAGGCTCACCCTGGCTGTCTTTGCCATATTGGCGGCTGCCGGCCAGGCGAAGACTAAAAGCCTGGTTTAACTGCAGCAAAGACTCCAGTTCAATACCCTGTACCCTGGCCCGGCCAATATTTTGCGGTTGACTGTACCTGTTGCCTTCAATCAAGGTACATTCTCCACGTACACACTGCTGATACTGCAGATCAGGCAAACGTGTTTGCACCTGAGACTCGATCAGATTGCGGTAATCCTGTCGGAAGACAGACAGTTGTAGCTGTTGGCGTCTTGCCGGCTGCCAGCTCCAGGCCAACTCCAGATTCTGACTGGTTTCAGCTTTTAAATCCGGATTAGCGGCTGAACTCCAGATCACCACAGTGTCACCGTTAATGTCCGTTACCGTGGAACTGCTGACGCCACCATACATATCGTCGGCACTGGGCATGCGGAATCCCCGCCCCCACTGTGCTTTGAGCTGCTGAGAATCGGTCAGTGGGTACTGGTAACTGATCTGACCGCTAAGGTTACCAAACCGACCTGAGGTAATGGTGCCGGACTGATCTTGCAGCAATTCGGACAACTCTGGTTTGTAATTGAAACCGTCGTAACGCAGCCCCAAAGTCCACTGGCTACCACCTGCCAAAGTGACCTGATCACGGGCCAGTACATACCATTGGTCAATGTCAATATGAGGGATCACAAAGGCAAACGCTTCACTGCGCCCTACCTGATCACTCTCCCCTAAAAAGTGGGTATTGGTGCGCCAGCTGGAAATGCGTTTGCGCTCCACCCCCACGCCATACAACCACTGCTGATGCAAGATACCCTGCGACAACTCTTTATCAAATGCCAACGCCAGCCGCTGCTGCACCTGACGGAAACCGCGATCTTCGTGACGCATGCAGGGCTGAATACCCTCCGGGCAAGTTGCATAGTTCATCAGCATTTTAGTAATGCCGAAATTACGTGTATCCTGCCAATCGAATTTCAGACTAAGCGCATCAAACCAGAGCGAGCCGGCCAGCCATTGATAATCCATCCCGATGCGACGGCGGCGACTCTCATCATCCGTATCCCGGCTCAAATAAGTCCCGCCAATCTTAGCCCGCTCGTCGGCCTCAGCATTGGCTTTGAATTGCTCTACAGTCCAGCCCAGCCGATGTTCCGGCTGCAGCTGCCATTGCAATTTTGCCAGAACATTCAGGCTTTGATTATCCAGAGGCTCAGGGATGCTGCGCGCACCACCTGTCACATCATCGCCTTTATGGGGTACGCGTTGCTGCTCACCATCCCGACGGCTGACCAACACCATGGATTCCACCGGACCACTGCGATTTGCCGCCGAGACACTAAACTGCCGTTCATGATAAGCCCCGTCAAATCCCAACTTAATGCCAGCATGGCTTTCATCGCCCTGGGTTTGCAGAAAATCGGTGGGGTCTTTGGTTTGGAACAAGACAGCACCACCGAGTGAGCCACTTCCAGCCAATAAAGCATCTGCGCCTTTTAAAATCTCGACTTGCTTCAGACTATCCAGCTCAATACCGCCACGACCAGAGCGGAAAAACGCATAGGGCGCCAGGTTCGAAGGGTCCAGTCGCTCAGCAAGGGCCAGACCATCCACGGTAATGGCAACCCTGTCGCCATCCATACCCCGAATGTTAAACCCTGTCGAGCCAAAACGCCCGATGTTGGTCAGCGTCACCCCAGGTGAGTAACGCACAACGTCAGCCAGCTGACTGGCCTGCTGCTCATTGAGCTCAGCAGCGGTGACCTGCTGCTGGTTGATTTGTGCGGAGGCATCTGGCTCTGGCGCCTCAGCAGTCACTTGCACCTCAGGCAGTTTCTGCTCCTGAGCCCAGAGTGAACCAGACATGGCGACAACACAGGCCAGCCAAAGTAACCGCACAGACGGTTTGTTTACTGCAGTACGCAAACTGTACTCCTTAACTTGTAAAATAGTGGGTGTAAGCCATGATCAGCGCTGGTGAGCTACCAACTGCAGCTGGGGTTCCTGCTCTGGCAATGGCTGAGCTTCGCTGATCTGTTGTTCATTGGTGGTGTCCCAAAGCTGAAATACCGCAAGGCCATAGGCAACAAAGTCTTTTTTGCTAAGCCAGCCCCGCTGCTCCTTATCCATCTGACGAAACACTTGCTGTGCCAGCTGCCGATGCGCCTGGCGCACATCCTGCTCCCGCTGCCCAACCCGAGCCATAAACTCATCCAGATATTCGCCACGACTGACCAGTCCATCGCCATTCACGTCAGTTCGGTCAAAAATACTGCGACGCTGCTGTTCAAACTGCGCCAGAGTCACCTGTTGTTGCTCATTACCAGCAAACATGGTGAGAAACCCCTGATTATTGTGGGTAGTTGGCATGGCTAATAAAGAACGGACCCGGCGACGCTCGGTATCGGTCTGGTTGTTGTTGCTAGCGCGCTGACGTGGTGCTGGTTCAGGATCGCCCACAGACACAACACCCGCTTCCATGGTGTCGAAGCGATTAAAAATACGCTGGCCGGAGGCCTGATATTCTTCCCAACTGATGGTGCCATCTTTATCCCGATCAAGCGCATTAAAGCGGTTCAGTGTTTGCCGGATATGCGCCTCACGGGCATTCAGCAGCTGTTGTTCCAGCTCCGTCATTTCAAAGGCAACAAACACCTCTTCGCTGATTTTGCCATCGGCAAAGCTTGCCAGCGCATCAAAGCGCTGCTGCCAGGCGCTTAAGAAATCCTGGCGACTGACCTGGTTTTGCTCGTCGGCGGCAAAACGGTCAATAAAGCGATAGCGTTGATCAGCCAGCGGCTCCTCCACGCTGCTAAACGGCAGCACAGAGGCCGCCGCAGATTGCAGATAGAAAGCGCTGGTGGCCAAAAAGGCCAGCAAAGTGCGAGTTTTGGTATTCATGATGGTTTCCTTTTTTGAACCGGGTGATGTAACTAAACCCAATGAATGGTATTAATTATCATTTGCAACCAGATCCTATTGCAAATCATTCTCATTTGCAATACCTTAATATGTAACTTTTGTGTAAGCGGTTTGAAAAAAGTAGTGACTGATTTTCCGACAAGGTGGGCAGCCTGGTGTAGACTTGAACAACAACTGCAGCATGGACTAACAGAGCGAACAGTGAACCCCTGTCAGGTTGGTGATTTCACCTGTGCAGCCTGCCGGCTGGCCTGTCAACTGGCCGCTGGTTCGCAGCGACTGTTGCAGGAATGGGTGCTACGGCGCACCCTGTTCCTGTTAGCACAACTGACAGCCGGTCTGCCAGCAAGCTGCGGCAAACAACAGGCTGCCGACCAGCTATATGTGCCTCTGCTGGCGTTGCAGCGGCTGTATCAAACCGAGCGGGATAGCTACCGCAAAATTTGTCAGTTGCGAAGCAGTCTGAACCAATACTTGTATGCAACTGTCAACACTGAGAATAAAGGAGCTCTGAAATGACCACACGTACCGAACGCGATAGCATGGGCGAACTGGAAGTGCCGGCCGACGCGCTCTATCAGGCACAAACTCAGCGTGCTGTGCAGAATTTTCAGCTAAGCGGTTTAACCCTGCCAGTGCGTTTTATTCAGGCCATACTGCATATCAAAGCGGCAGCTGCCGGGGCCAATCAGCAATTGGGGCTACTGGCAACGACCAAAGCGGATGCCATTATCACAGCAGCCAAATCCCAGCTGCAGCAAACCGACTTAGCGCACTACCCGGTTGATGTGTTTCAAACCGGCTCTGGCACCAGCAGCAATATGAATGTGAATGAGGTGCTGGCCAGTCTGGCCAGCCAACAGCTCGGTGAGCCCGTCAGTCCAAACGATGATGTCAATCTGGGGCAAAGCAGCAACGATGTGATTCCAACGGCTATTCAACTGAGTGCCCTACTCGCGCTGGAGCAACAATTGCTACCCAAGTTGGCGCACTTGCTGAACATCGTGCAACAGAAAGAGCAGCGCATCGGCCAGCTGGTTAAAACCGGTCGTACCCACTTGATGGATGCAATGCCGGTTACTTTTGGGCAGGTACTTGCTGGCTGGCAAAGCCAACTGCTGCATAACCGCGAACAGCTACAACACTTGCTGCACAGCCTGCGTCAATTGCCGCAAGGCGGCACAGCGGTCGGTACCGGCATCAATGCCCACCCCGCCTTTGCCAGCAGCTTTTGTCAGCAGCTGAGCAGTGAGCTTAACTACCCGTTCAGCCCAGCCAATGATTTCTTCTTTGGCATCAGCAGCCAGGATCTCAGCGTCAGTCTGTCAGGCCAGCTAAAAACACTGGCGATCTCCCTGCTGAAAATCAGCAATGACTTGCGCTGGATGAACTCAGGTCCTTTGGCTGGTTTGGCCGAAATCGAGCTACCGGCCCTGCAACCAGGCTCGTCCATTATGCCCGGCAAGGTCAACCCGGTGGTACCGGAAGCCGTGGCCATGCTCTGTGCTCAGGTAATTGGCAACGACAGCACCATCACCGTAGCAGGCCAATCTGGTAATTTTGAACTGAATGTAATGCTGCCGGTGATTGCTTACAACCTGCTGCAAAGCATTGAACTGCTGGCCAATGGCTGCCAGGCCCTGGCCGATCAGGCCATTGCCGGCTTCACCGTCAATGAAGTGCATATTCAGCAGGCACTGCATCGTAACCCTATGCTGGTGACCGCCTTAAACCCGGTGATTGGCTACATGAAAGCCGCCGAAATCGCCAAAAAAGCCTATCAGCAAAAGCGGCCTGTGCTGGACGTTGCGCTGGAAGAAACCAATTTAACGGAAAAAGAACTCAAAGCTTTGCTGGATCCAGCCAAGCTTTGTCGCGGTGGCCTGGCCTGACACTGGCTCCGTCAGGGCGGGCTGATCAGCAGCCCTGCTGCCGGCAGCATGATTCCATGCTACAGTGAGTGATCTGTTTTAACCGGGAGCACATCATGCGAACTATGCTCGCCCTTACTTGCTGTTGTTTTCTGCTAGCCGCCAAGGCCCATGCCGCACTCTCTGTCACAGTCGAAGAACAGCGCCTGGAAGCCGCCTGGCAGGCCATGCCGCAGGTGCTCAGTCGCTTCGAGCCTTTGGTCAAAAACCTGCGACTGGAACTGCAGTACACCGAGACCAGCCGGGATCTGGCGCCCCGCTTGCGCCAGCATGGCGAGCAACTGTGGCAGCAAGCAACTTATCAGGCCAGAACCAATCCCAACTACGATGACCGGGCGCTGTACTGGGCCCGGCTAATGATGACGCAAACCCTTCGCCAATGGTGCCAGCAACAACAAGCCTGTACCCACTTGCCGCTACTGCTTGAAGCCTTGGAATTAAGTAGCCGTGGCCAACTGACCATGCGCTTTGCGAAAGACAGCGATGTACGCATCTTGCTGACCGGCTTCGACCCTTTTTTGCTGGACCGCAACCTAAACCAGTCCAACCCGTCCGGCGTCACGGCCCTGATGCTGGATGGCTGGGTGTTTCAGCAAGATGGCAAGCAAGTCGAAGTACAAAGCGCCATGATACCAGTGCGTTTTGCCGATTTTGATCAAGGCATGATTGAACAGTTACTGAGCCCACTGCTGCAGGAGCAAAGCATCGATCTACTGCTGACAGTCAGCATGGGCCGCGAGCACTTTGATCTGGAGCACTTCCCGGGCCGTCGACGCAGCGCCGAAGCACCGGATAACCTGAATGTCCGCACCGGCGGCAGTGCCAGCAACCCGGTGTTGCCACTGCTGGATGGAGAGCCGCTACCAGGGCCGGAGTTTATGGCCTACAGCCTGCCCTACAGCGCCATGCTGCAGGCAGAAGGTCGTTTTCAAATCAATGACAATCGCAGCGTCACCACGCTAGAACGCGGCGAGTTTGCCGCCCAGTCCCTGGCCGAGCTGGCAGACCAAACCGCAGTGCAAGGCGGCGGTGGTGGCTATCTGTCGAATGAGATTTCTTATCGCAGCCTGTTGCTGCGTGACCGCTATCACCCGGAGTTGCCAGTGGGCCATATTCATACGCCACGAATCGCTGCTTTTGAACCCGAAACCACCGCCGCCATTGTGCAGCAAATCAAGCAGATGATTCGGCTGGCCGCAGCCAGCCAGCTACAGACCGCAGAGGCTGACAACCACAAATAACGGCTGCTATAGTGAAGCAGGCAGACTAATCCGCCTCAATCACAAAACAATAATAAAAAACAACAACCTCAGGAACAGACCATGCGATCCATACTAGCACTTACTACAGCCCTGTTGCTTAGCAGCAGCGCCTTTGCCCAGCAACTGGGCTGGACCAATATCAGGGGTTATGGCTTTGCGGCCGATGGCCAGTTGGTGCAGTTTCAGCAACTGATTATCGATACCGACAGCGGCAAAGTACTGGCCCGCGGTGATGCTATTAAATATGATTTCCCAGATGCCAACTGGCAGGATGGCGAGGGCAAAGCCATTCTGCCGGGCCTCATCGACGGCCACGGCCATATTCTGGGGCTGGGCCAGAACCTGATGCAGGTAGAACTGCGCGGTACCCAGAGTGAGCTAGAGGCGGTGGAGCGGGTAGCTGAATTTGCCGCCCGTCACCCGGAGCAGCAATGGATCCAGGGCCGCGGCTGGAATCAGGTGCTGTGGGACAACAACGAGTTCCCAAGCACTGCTTTGCTGGATGAAGCCGTCTCGGACCGGCCGGTCTGGCTGAGCCGGATTGATGGCCATGCCGGTTGGGCCAACAGCAAGGCGCTGGAACTGGCCGGCATTACCAAAGATACGCTGGATCCACCTGGTGGCCGCATACTGCGTGATGAGCAAGGCAATCCAACCGGAGTGCTACTGAACAATGCCCGCCAGTACATCAGCGCTGTTTTGCCAGAGCCGAATGAAACCGAGGTGATTCAGGCACTGGAGGCGGCTTTTTCCGAGCTGTTATCGCTGGGTATTACCAGTGTGCATGATGCCGGCATTGATAGCGGTCTGGCTCGGCTGTACCAGCGGCTGCGCACAGAAAACGCTTTGCCGCTGCGTATTTATGCCATGCTCTCGGCGCGTAATTCCGATCTGCAGGACTGGCTGGATCAGGGCATGATTGACGATGAACTGGATCTGTTGCTGATCCGGGCGGTAAAACTATACGGTGACGGCGCTTTGGGCAGTCGTGGTGCAGCCCTGCTAGCCGATTACAGCGATCAAGCCGAGCACAGGGGTCTGCTGGTGACCGAGCCGGATCGACTGACTGCCCAGATGCAAGCCACCATCGAGGCAGGCTTTCAGGCCAATGTGCATGCTATTGGCGATCGAGCCAACCGCATGGTGCTGGACAGATTTGAGCAGTTAGCGACCAAGGAGCAATTAGCGCAAGGCCGTCACCGGATGGAGCATGCCCAAATTGTGTCGCCGCAGGATATTCCGCGCTTTAAAGCTCTGCATGTGTTGCCATCCATGCAGGCGGTGCATGCCACCTCAGATATGAATATGGCCGGTGATCGACTGGGCGTCGCACGGCTGCGCGGTGCTTATGCCTGGCGTACTTTTGTCGATCAGGGCAGTCCCATTGTGGGCGGTTCGGATTTCCCGGTCGAGCTAGCCAACCCCTTTCATGGTTTGCATGCGTCAGTCACCCGGCAGGACCAGCAAAACCAGCCGGTCGGTGGCTGGCTGCCCGAGCAGCGACTTACCTTAACCGAAGCCCTGCGCAGCTTTACCCGCGATGCCGCTTACGGTGCCTTTCAGGAAGAGCGTTTAGGCTCGCTCGCACCTGGTATGTGGGCAGACTTTATTGTGCTGGAACAAGACCCTTTTGCCATGGAGCCAGAGCGACTGTGGCAACTGGAAGTACTGCAAACCTGGTTGGCTGGCAACAAAGTGTTTCACCGCGAATAACCAACAACGGCGCCAATGGCGCCGTTTCAGTGTCTGAAGGTCTTACTGGGGTTTAACCCTGCTCAGGCTCTGCTGCCTCTGGCTCAGAAAAGTCAGGGCTGACCGAGCGACTTTGCTTATCGCGCAGCTTACCAATCACCGAACTTAACTTGCGCTGCAGCTTGTCAGCAGCACCGGTTACTGCCTGGCCAACCACAGCAGCGTGCTCAGTCACCGCCATCGGCTCCATGCCTTGCAGCCGCGCCTCCAGCAAACAACGCTTGTCATTGCCATCTTGTTTGATATGGCTATTTTCATCGCTTAAGTGCACTTCAATCCGGGTAATGTGATCAGAAAAACGCTCGAGCTTGTTTTTTAAAGTATCACGAACAAATTCGGCCAAACGCTCATCGGCCTGGATATTACGATCACTGTTGATTTGGATCTGCATAGACAACTCCTTTGATAATCAGTTGAAGGTGACAAACTCTTTCCATGGACCATCCTGGCGTTGAAATGTTTCCCCTTCACTACTTATTTGGTGACGAAGTCAGCAACAAGCAAGGGGGTAGCCACGAATTTATCAGCGATAAAATCAGACAGTACCGCAAAGTCTGGTTAAAATAGCGGTATTCTTCATCGACGATAATCAAACGCATGATCAGTACCAAATGGGCCAAACAGATAAAATCCCTGCAGCTGAAAAAATACCGTAAGGCAGAGCAGCAATTTATCGTCGAAGGCGAGAAAGCGGTTCTCGAAGTGCTGGCTTCCGGCTGGCAGGTGCCGGCTTTGTTTGCTACCGAGCGTTTTTTGCAGCAGCATCCAACAGCCATTCAGGCAGCACAGCTGGTACAGCCTTGCAGCCCTGACGATCTGGTCAAAGTAGGGACCTTTAACAGCAATGATGCAGCGCTGGCCGTGGTGGCGATACCATCCTGGCCTGCTTTTCAAACCACTCCCGGACAGTGGACTCTGGTACTGGACTCCATTAATGACCCAGGTAACCTGGGCACCATTATCCGCGTTGCCGACTGGTATGGCATTCAGCAGATTCTTTGCTCAGCCGATACCGCCGATTGCTACAATCCCAAAGTCATAGCCGCAGCCAAAGGGTCGTTTTTGCGGGTAAAACTGCATTACCTTAACCTGCCCGAGGTATTAACCCGCACCCATTTACCCGTGTATGGCGCTTATCTGGGTGGCGAGAACGTCCATCAGCTGGCCCTGAGCGAGCCCGGCGGTTTTATTGTGCTTGGCAATGAAGCCAACGGCATCAGCCAGCAGGTTGGCCAATGCATCAGCCGTAAGATTACCATTCCGGCTTTTGGTGATGCAGAGTCGTTAAATGTCGGCATAGCAGCCGCCGTTATCAGCGATAACTTAAAGCGGCTTTCAACCCTGTCGTAACGCCTTAACTTTCACTAAGCCGCTTCAGTGAATCCGCTAGCTGCTGAACCCGCTCACTGGTCTCCATAACCAGCCGGTCAATTTCTTGCGAGGACTTAGCCGACTGGCCCGCTAAGGTACGCACCTCATCGGCCACCACCGCAAAGCCACGGCCCGCTTCGCCAGCTCTGGCTGCTTCAATGGCGGCATTTAAAGCCAATAAGTTGGTTTGTGCGGCAATCGAATTGATGGTGGTAATAATGCTGGCAACCTGCTGACTGGACTCCATCACTTTAGCCATTTCCCGGTCCGTAACCCGTGCCGCTTCGTACTTGGCGCTGACATCACTGCCGTAGCTGACATACATACGGATGTTGCCCTCGGAGTCTAAGATCGGACAGACGGTACCGTGAAAGTACACCGACTGTTCCTGCTTGTTAAAAATCTCGTACTCACCAATGATTTGCTCGCCTTGCTCAAGTTTTTGAAACTTGTCTTCACCCACCACCTGATGCAAATCTCGCGCTTTGGCCAAGAGCTCCGCTTCAGAGCTGTGCCCCAAATGCTGCACAATGTATTCATTGGCCGATAGCAGCTTGCCATCCAGCCCCCATTCACCGACCCCATTGTTGCGCCCAATGGCTTCAAAACGTTTTTCTGCTTCGAGTGACTGCTCTTTGACTTGCGTGATATTCGCCTGAATGGAGATATAATTAATCAGCTGCCCCTTATCATCAAACACCGGATTGATCGCCAGCGAAATCCAGTAAGGGTTTCCCCTGGCATCGTAGTTCAGGATTTCATCAAAAAATGGCTGGCGGGCTTTTAATCGTTCACGAATCAGTTGCACGGTACTGGCACTGGTATGCTTGCCTTGCAAAAAGCTCCCCGGTTTTTTGCCTTTGACGCTATCCAGCGGATAGCCGGTCATTTTTTCAAACCCCTGATTGACATAAATAATCAGGCCAGAGGCATCGGTGATAATAATCGAGTTGTCGGTTTCATCAGCAACCAGCGACAACAAACGCATCCGTTCGCGCTGCTCAACCTCCTGGGTCACATCTTTGACAAAAGCGGTGTAAACAATTTTGCCTTGCAAGTTCACTTTAGACAGCGACAAGTTGCCCCAGCGCTTTTTACCATCCGCCCGCTCAATCGAGACTTCCCGGCTGGTGCCGACAATTTTGTCTTTTCCCGTGGTGCGATTGGCATCAACATAACCATCATGAGCCGCTTGAATCACTTTTGGCACCAGCATTTTGACATTCTGGCCAATCACCTGAGCAGCCGTATAACCCCACAATTTCTCAGCTGCACCATTGAAGAAAGTTACCTTGTTGTGCTCATCAATCACCACCACCGCATCCAGCGCCTGCGCCAGGGTTTGATCCATCAGTTCACGCGCTTCACGCTCTTTGCTGATATCACGCACAAAAGCGGTATAACCAAGCTTACTGCCCTGCTTCACCTGCGACAGCGCCAGATTCACCCAAATCTTCATGCCATCTTTACGGGTTAACAATACCTCGCGACTGGTACCCACAATGCGGTTCTGCCCGGAGCTGCGGTGCCGACCTACATAATTATCATGCTCTGCCTGGTGCTCTTGCGGCACCAGCATCCGTACATTTTTGCCCAGCACCTCACTGGCCTGATAGCCCCACAGCTTTTCGGCGGCCGCATTAAAAAAGGTGACGTGGTTATTGGCATCAATACTAACCACAGCATCTATGCACTGCTCCAGAACTTGCCGGGTATCGTTGCCAGCCAATAACGCCGTGAGTTTGTCAAATGCAGTCATTAAGATCATTCCTTTTGAGTCTATGTTTAACTGAACTGAAACATCCTTACTGCTTACAAGGTATAGAACATAGCTGTAAAAAATGAAACTAAGTGACTAACATTATGCTCACAGCCATTGTCAATATAGTCACTGGCTCCAAAGCCTGCTTTTAAGCTACACTGTTCGCCTGCAATCCAAGAGAGTCTGCTCATGTTTCCAACCATCGAATCTTACGTCGGCCAAACACCACTGGTACGTTTACAGCGACTTGCCAACCATACCAACAGCACGGTACTGCTGAAATTGGAGGGCAACAATCCGGCAGGTTCGGTCAAAGACCGACCAGCGCTGAATATGATTCTGCAGGCTGAAGCCAGTGGCCGTATTCAACCCGGCGATCGCATCATTGAAGCCACCAGCGGCAATACCGGCATTGCACTGGCCATGGCCGCCGCCATTAAAGGCTACCGCATGACACTGATCATGCCGGCCAATGCCACTGAAGAGCGCAAATCAGGCATGCGCGCCTATGGTGCCGAGCTGATTGAAGTCAGCAAAGAGCAAGGCATGGAAGGGGCCCGCGATTTGGCGCTGAAGATGCAAAGCGAGGGCCAGGGCATTGTGCTGGATCAGTTCAACAACCTGGACAATCCGGCTGCCCATTACGCCGGTACCGGCCCGGAGATCTGGCAGCAAAGCCAGGGGCAAATCACCCATTTCGTCTCCAGCATGGGCACTACCGGTACCATTATGGGAGTATCACGCTACTTAAAAGAACAAAATCCGGCCATTGAGATTGTCGGCCTGCAGCCGTCTGAAGGCAGCCAGATCCCCGGCATTCGTCGCTGGCCGGAAGCCTATTTGCCGGGTATTTTTGACAAGAAGCGGGTCGATCGGGTGATTGATATCGATCAGCAGGATGCGCTGACCGCCATGCGCCGGCTGGCCCGCGAAGAAGGTATTTTTGCCGGTGTCAGCTCCGGTGGCGCCGTCCATGCCGCGCTGCAACTGGCTGAACAGCTGGACAATGCGGTGATCGTTGCCATCATCTGCGATCGCGGCGATCGCTACCTGTCGTCCGGGATATATTAATATAAGCCCCCTGAAATTCAGCTTCAGGGGGAGTTCACTCAATACTTAAAGCGGCTGACCTGAGCATCAATATCCTGCGCAATGGCCGCAATCAGTTGGCTTTGTTCGGCCGCATCGGTTGCGGCCTGGCTTAAGCTGGCAACCGCTGTGCTGATCTCAACCACATTCTTGCTGATGTCCTCACTCACCACGCTTTGTTCTTCCGCAGCGCTGGCAATCTGAGTAGCCGCATCGCTGATGCGGTGAGTAGCCTCTATCGCCAGTTCCAGCTTTTGCTGAGCTGCACTGGCTTGCTGCTGGGTCTGCTCCGTCATCTGCTGATTTTGCTGCATCGCCTGCACCACCGCCTGAGTTTTACCGGTCAGCTCTGTAATTAGTTGTTGGATCTCACCGGTGGAGTCCTGAGTGCGGGATGCCAGGCTGCGTACCTCATCAGCCACTACAGCAAAGCCCCGCCCCTGCTCACCAGCACGGGCCGCTTCAATGGCAGCATTGAGTGCCAGCAAGTTGGTTTGCTCTGAAATATTACGGATCACTTCCACAATGCTGTTGATGCTGCTGCTGGCCTGCTCCAGCTCACTCATCATGGCCCCTGCCTGCTGCATGCTATGTGCCAGCTCACCAATCACCTGCGCCGTACTCACCACTGCCTGATCGCCTTGCTGTACCGAACCAGCCGCTTGTTGGGCGGATTCCGCCGTTAACGATGCCTGTGAAGCCACTTCCGAGGCGGTACTCGACATCTCGGTAACAGCCGTAGCCACTTGTTCAATCGAGCGCTGTTGCTGGGCGACCTCCTGATGCGTGCGCTGCGAAATATCGGCACTGGCCGTGGATGAACCTTGCAGCTTTTGCACCAGCTGAGCCGTATCCCGCACAATCTGGTGCGTTTTCTCCAGAAACAGATCCAACGCCTTGGCCAGGTGACCAATTTCATCATGCCGTTTTAAACCAATACGCTGGGTTAAATCACCATCCGACTGAGCCAGATTTTCCACCATAGCCGTCAATTGCTGCAGCGGTTTCGCCAGGCGCCCGGCCACCACATAAAGCACCCCGGCGCCGGCCAACGCAACCGCAACCCCCAGCAACACCTGCCAGAGTAAACTCTGGTTAAAACGGCTGCTTAATGTATCGTTCAGTTGCACCATATCTGCCAAGGCAGTGGCCATAGGCACTCTGTATTCCAATAACCAGGGCGTTTCAAAAGTACGGAGCGCAATAGGCACTGTGACCACAAAATCATCGCCCTGCTGGCGGAAACTGGCAGAGCTGGCGCGGACCAGAGGTTGCAGCTGCTGCCATTCATGGCTGACCAAAGGCTCTCCCACCCCTTGCTGGCTTTGGGTACTACCGACCAAAAACCCCCGGTAGGAAATGATGCGTAAATCGCCCTCCCCCCGATACAGCTCGCGATCCAGATCAGCCAGCAATTGCCGCAAAAAGGCCATCGAAATATCCACCCCAGCCATGCCAACAAAACGGTCGTTGACTAAAACCGGATGAACGATGGAGGTCATCAGCGTAGGAACCCCCTGCACATCCCAAACGGCAGGATCTATCACGCAAGAACCTTTACGGTCGCGTGAGCACAGATACCATTCATTCAGCCGCATGCCCTGTGCATCACGGGTTTCACTGTATAGATCCGTCGTAGTAACAGGCCGCAGATCCAACTGGTTGCGCTGATCGCGGGTCCAGTAAGGGCCAAACTGACCATCATCAGTCGAGTGGCGTCCCTCACCTCGAAACTCAGCATCACGCCGATCCACGGCATTCGGCTCCCACACGATGTATGCCCCCACAGCTTGCAAATTGTTTAACATCGCCGTATGCACCAACTCACTGATATGATCTCTGCTTAGTTGCGCCATAGCACCGGATCGGATCAACGACTGCATGCTATCAGCCAGCCCCTGCGCCACGCCAAGCGAGGTCATAATCACCTGCTCAATTTCATCGGCCCGTACCTGCAATTGATTGCTTAAAGAGCGCTCCACCTCTTGCTGAAACAAGGCTGTGCTACTGGTTCTGTTAAACTGAAACAGCTGGTGCGACAACAACACTCCCAAGCCAATGCTGGCGGCAACCGCCAGGATCAAACAACTACCTGCTATCACGGATATTTGGCTGCGCATGGTTTTAAATGCAAATGTCGACATGGAGAACTTCCCACTGAATGTAAACACGGATGACTTTGCTAATTATGCGGCAAATTTGGGTTCCTGCCAGATTTAAGCTATGATCTTTGATACAAATCTTTATTTAGATCAAACAGGTACCCCCATGCACTGTAAAAGTCGCCTGGCGCTTTGTCTTGCCCTCGTTTTTAGCCCCCTCACCCTGCACGCCTCCGATGTGGATGAGCTGCGCCAGCAGCTGGAACTGTTAAAGCAACAACTGCAACTGCTCGAGCAAAAAATTGAGCAGCAGGAACAACAACTGGCAGCCCAACAACAGAGCATTGAAGAGGTAGAACAAAGCAGTACGGAGGTAGCCTCTACTCTGGCCAGCCTCGAACCAGCTGAAGCCAGCAGCGATGGCATTTTATTGGGCGGGGCCATTCGCACCAACTACAGCCATACCTCGTACAGCGATGGCAATAAAAACCGCGGTGGTGATTTTGCCTTTGATATTTTCCGTTTGAATTTAAACGGCAGCATCGGCGATGTGCTGCTGAATGCCGAAATCCGCTTTTTCGATTACATGACGGCGGTGAAATACGCCTACGTTGGCTATCAGCTGAACGAAGACTGGCAGGTACAGGCCGGCATTACCCAGGTACCTTTTGGCAACTGGCCCTACAACTCCCACAATTACTTTTTCAGTACCAACTACTACATCGGGCTGGAAGATGATCACGATTTAGGCATCTTGTTTAAGCGCCGCATCAAAGACAACTGGCAGCTGGATCTGGCCTTTTTCAAAAATGATGAACTGGGCGGGGTCGATGGCTATGTCAGCAGCCGGGCCGATCGCTATTCCTACGATGTAGTCGGTTTCCGATTACCTGGCGATGGCATTTATGATGATCCGGCTCAGCCGCTGGGAGAGTACAACACCCTATCCGGCCGTTTTGCCTATCATTTTGAACACCGAGAAGGGATCACCACCGAAGTGGGTGTGTCCGCCCTGCATGGCGGTTTGCATGATGGCTTACACCGGGCCGGCGACTACAACGCTTGGGCAGTCCACCTGAACAGCCACTTTGATCGCTGGAATCTGCAGTTGCAACATGGTGAGTATCGCTACAATGTCGATGGTATGGATCGCATGGCGGTAGGTAGTTACGCTTTTTTTGACAGCATTGCCGCCAAAGCCAAAACCAGTACCGTCAACCTGGCTTACAGCCTGCCCATCGAATGGGGGCCGGTCACCTGGATGCAGTTTTACAACAATTACGGCCTGGTGTATGACAAGTCGGATAATACCGCCGACACCTGGATGAATGTCACCGGTTTCTCGGTAGCAGCAGGCGGCTTCTTTACTTACTTCGATTTAGTACATGCCCGCAACCAGCCCTTTGTTGGCGGCTCTGCCTCCGGTGACAGCAACGACACCGAGCGGCGCTTTAACATCAATATTGGCTATTATTTCTAGCCTGCCCAGCAAAGGCCTGACTCAGGCCTTTGCTTTTTATACCACAACAACAATGAAAACCAGGAGAAGCAGTGATGGCAGATCCAAGTGACCCGATGAAGCCGGATGGCGAGGTCAACCCCATTGATACCGACTACCAGATAGGCCAGGACAACATTGTGGTCAAGGTAGGTCCTTTTGGCCTGGATATCCACAACCGGGTATTTTTAATCTCAGGCCTTTCCGTAATTGTGTTTGTACTGTTGACCATTGTATTTCACAGCCAGGCCGAGCCCTTGTTTGCCAGCATGCGCGGCTGGCTCACGTCCAATCTGGACTGGTTCTTTATCAGCGCAGCCAATATCTTTGTACTGCTCTGTCTGGTGCTGATTGTATCACCGCTTGGCAAAGTGCGGCTGGGTGGAACCGAAGCCACGCCTGATTTTGGTTACCTCGGCTGGTTTTCCATGCTGTTTGCCGCCGGTATGGGCATCGGTCTGATGTTTTATGGTGTCTCGGAGCCGTTGTCGCATTTTAGCAGCGCCTATGGCGGTACCAGTTTCGAGGACGGTGTGCGTACCGACTGGGCGCCACTGGCCGGGGCTGGTGGCGATGCCGCAGCCGCCGAGCGCCTTGGCATGGCGGCCACCATCTACCACTGGGCACTGCACCCCTGGGCCATTTATGCAGTGCTGGCGCTTGGTCTGGCCTTATTCTCCTTTAACAAAGGCCTGCCGCTGACCATGCGCTCCGTCTTCTACCCACTGCTCGGTGAGCGGGTCTGGGGTTGGCCTGGCCATGTCATTGATATTCTCGCAGTCTTTGCCACCTTATTTGGCCTGGCCACCTCGCTTGGCCTGGGTGCCTCCCAGGCCAGTGCCGGCCTGAATTACCTGTTTGGCCTGCCGCAGGATACCGCCATGCAGGTGCTGCTGGTGATTGGCATTACGCTGATTGCGTTGATTTCGGTGTTGGCGGGCCTGGAAGCCGGTGTGAAACGCCTTTCGGAAATCAATATGACCCTGGCGGCGCTGTTGATGCTGTTTGTGATTATTGTCGGGCCAACCGTAGCTATCTTAACCGGCTTTGTCAGCAACCTGGCCGCCTACCTGCAACATCTGCCGGCCCTGGCCAACCCGATTGGCCGGGAAGATGCTAACTTCGCCCAAGGCTGGACTGCCTTTTACTGGGCCTGGTGGATTTCCTGGTCGCCTTTTGTTGGCATGTTTATCGCGCGGGTATCCCGCGGTCGCTCGGTGCGTGAGTTCTTAGTGTCTGTGCTGCTGATCCCTTCATTGGCCTGCGTGCTCTGGATGTCGGTGTTTGGTGGCACCGCCATCCGTCAGGTGGTCGATCATGGCTATGAGGCTGCTGCCTCGGCCGATTTACCACTGCAGCTGTTCAGCATGCTGGACTTTATGCCCTGGGCTCAGGTCACCTCCTTTATTGCCATTATTCTGGTGGTGGTATTTTTTATCACCTCGTCCGACTCCGGTTCTTTGGTGATTGATACCATCGCCGCTGGCGGCAAAGTCAATGCGCCGACCCCGCAGCGGGTGTTCTGGTGTACCTTTGAGGGGCTGGTCGCCATAGCACTGATCCTGGGTGGTGGCCTGGTCGCCTTGCAGGCCATGGCAGTATCGACCGGTTTTCCCTTTACCATTGTCTTGCTGGTGGCTTGCATCGCTGTGGTGAAGGGGCTGATGTCCGAGCCCAGGCCCGGCAAAGTTTAACCAACTCCACTGGTCATGGGCAGGGGCACCGACGTATCATGGTGCTCCTAACCTGACCTCTGAGCCGGGCGCTGCCGACCATGCAGATTGAACACATTGAAATTCTGGAATTCCTAAAACGGCATTCGCCCTTTAAAGAGCTGCCGGAGGATCTGCTGCTGCAGGTAGCCAGCGCCACCGATGTCTGCTATTTCAAAGCCGGCAGCCCCATCCTGCAGTTTGGCCAGTCCTTGGATGCGCTTTATGTGATCCGCAGTGGCGCGGTAGAAACCTTTCGCCGTACCGGCGAGCTGTACAACCGGCTCAGTGAGGGCGGTCTCTTTGCTGAGCAGGGCCTGCTGCGCAACCGCAAAGTCCGCTTCCCGGCCACAGCGCTGGAAGATACTCTGCTGTACCTGATCCCGGCTGATCACTTCGACCAGCTGTGCGAGCAAAGCGACTTTTTTGCCGATTATGTCGAAATCAGCGATGAAGAGCGGCGCAAGAATACTCCTCATCGCCGTGCCGATGCCAACGAGCTGATGACATCGAAAGTCAGTACCCTGATCAGCAGAGCTCCTGTGCTACTGGACATCAACAGCAATGCCCGTGACGCCGCCATGGCCATGCAAGAGGCCGGCGTCTCGTCCTTGCTGGTGATGGCAGAGCAGCAGATGGCCGGTATCCTGACCGACCGTGACCTGCGTAACCGCCTGGTAGCACCGGGGTTGCCGTTTGAAACCCCGGTACGCGACATCATGACCACGGAGCTGATTAGCATTTCACATCATCAGTTTGTGTTCGAGGCCATGCTGCTGATGCTGCGCCACAATGTGCATCATTTGCCGGTATTACAACAAGGGCAGCCGCTTGGGGTGATTGCCATATCCGATATTATCCGTTACGAGTCGAAAAACAGCCTCTTTGTAGTCAGCAGTATCTTCCGCCAGCAGTCGGTCAACGAGCTGGCCGCTCTGGTGCCGGATGTCCGCGCTTGCTTTGTCCGTATGGTGAACGAGGATGCCAACTCCCATATGATAGGCAGCGCCATGGCGCTGATAGGCCGCAGCTTCAAACAACGCTTGCTGGAGCTGGCAGAAGCAGAGCTTGGCCCGCCGCCGGTACCCTATTGCTTTTTGGCGCTCGGCTCGATGGCGCGTGAAGAACAACTGATAGTGACTGATCAGGACAATGCGCTGATTTTACACGATGATTTTGTGCCAGAGCAGCACGATGCTTATTTCCGGCAATTGGCTCAGTTTGTCTGCGATGGTCTGGATGCCTGTGGCTATGCCTATTGCACTGGCGACATCATGGCCACCAATCAAAAGTGGCGACAGCCACTGCGGGTTTGGCAGCAGTATTTTCGCGACTGGATCACGGCACCGAGTGCCGAACGCTTGCTGCACAGCTCCATTTTCTTTGATCTGGCTGGCGTCTGGGGCAAGACAGAATGGGCCGAACAGTTAAACCGTACCATTGCCCAACTGGCCCCCAAACATCCGTTGTTTCTGGCATCGATGGCGCGCAATGCTCTGCAGCGCACGCCACCCCTTGGTTTTTTCAAAGATTTTGTGATGGAAAAGGATGGCCGGCAAAATAATTCGTTGAATATCAAACGGCGCGGCACGGCACCGGTGGCCGATCTGATCCGGCTGCATGCCCTGGCCATCGGCTGCAACGAAAGCAATTCGTTTGCCAGGCTCCGAGCCATTATCAAGGCCAAACTGTTACCGCCAGGACGTGGTGAAGATTTACGCGATGCGCTGGAAGTCATTGCCATGGCCCGCATCCGCCATCAGGCCCTGGCGCTGGAAGCCGGTGAAGCGCCGGATAATCAGCTATCACCAGAGCGGCTGTCGGACTTTGAGCGGCGCAATTTAAAAGAGGCCTTTCAGGTGCTGAGCAACGCCCAGAAATACCTGAAGTTTCGCTATCAGGGTAACCGGAGCTAACATGCTGTACCTGGGGCCGGCCAAACAGAAGCAGCGCCGCCTGCCCGGCGATCCGGATGTGACTGACTGGCCTCAGCACTTTGCCCGTTTAGCCACGCAGGCCCACAACCCGGCCTTGCAGCAGTATTACCAGGCAGGGATCCCGGCGGGTGACAGCTCTATCGCCGAAGCCCCTTTACTGGCGATGGATTTTGAAACCACCGGCTTTGAGCCTGGCCGCGATGGCATCGTAAGCATTGGCACCGTGCCGATGAGCCTGCAGCGCATTCACAGCAGCCAGGCCCGGCACTGGCTGGTCAAACCCAAGTTTGCGCTGACCGGACAATCGGTGGTGGTGCATGGCATTACCCACAGCGCCATCGAAGCTGCCCCGGATATCACCGATATTTTGCCCGAGCTGTTGCAACAGATGGCTGGTAAGGTGGTGGTGGTGCATTTTCGAGGCATTGAGCGGCCTTTTTTACATGCCACCTTGCTGGATCGGCTGAACGAAGGCATCGAATTTCCAGTGATTGATACCATGGAGCTGGAGGCACGGCTGCACAGGGCCAGGCCACCCAGCCTGCTGGATAAACTGCTGGGCCGTGAGCCGGTATCGATTCGGCTGGCCGATAGCCGTCGCCGCTATGGCTTGCCGGATTACCGGCCGCATGATGCTGTGACCGATGCGCTGGCCTGTGCCGAGCTGCTGCAAGCCCAAATCGCGGATCGCTTTCGCCCGGACACCCTGCTGTCAGAGCTATGGCGTTAACAAGAGCGCGAGCGTTTTGCTCGCGCCCGCCAAAGCAGTTCTGGTATAGTGCAGGTATAGTGAAGCGGTATGAATCATTTGCAAGGAGCCAAACTGCATGCAATGGCAGGTGTTAACTTTTGAGCAACTGGATACCTATACGCTGTATGCCCTGTTGCAACTGCGTGTCGATGTCTTTGTGGTGGAACAAAACTGTCCTTACCCGGAACTGGATGACCGCGACCTGCATCCACAAACCCGGCATGTGCTGCTGAAAAAAGGTGACAAAGTCATTGCCTATTCACGGGTACTGGCGCCCGGAGTGGTGTTTGATCATTACCCTGGCGTGGGCCGGGTCTGTGTCTCGCAAACCGCCCGGCGGTTAGGCCTGGGTCAGGTGCTGGTGGAAAAAACCATCGCCGTGGCTAAAGAGCACTGGCCCCGGATGGATATCCATATTTCTGCTCAGTGCTATTTGCAACAGTTTTATGAGCAACACGGCTTCCAGGCAGCCAGCGAACCCTACCTGGAAGACGATATTCCGCATCTGAAGATGATCTTACCCTACCGGTGAACGGCTTAAGGCAAAGCCGCTTCAAAGGTCAGGGTCAGGCTTTCCCGTACCTGATCCGCCAGCGCATCGCTGCTGTCCTGTTGCACACTGGCTTCCAGTACATAACGGCCTGACACCTGCGGGGTGAACGTCAGGTAACCTTGAGCATCTGAGCTGAGCAATTCGCGGCCGGCATCATCGCGGTACAATTCACCTTCACGCGATAACTCCACCTGCACACTCGCCACCGGCTTGCCATCCAGCACAAACTGCCAGCGCACCGGTTCGGTCGCTACCACATCGGCCGGATGGGTCAGCAGTTTTAACTCTAATCCTTCATTGCTTAGCGCCAACGCCGTCTGGTTAGGTGCATTGACACTGACATAGCTCAGCGCCCGGCTGCGACTGCGGGTGGTGACAACATCAGTCGCATTGGCTGGTAACTGCTCTGCCCGCTGTTGTTTATTGGCCATGATACGTCGGCGCTGCCCATCTTCCTGGAAAAAGGTAAAGTAGCGGGCCGGCCCGGCCAGTTCGATGCGGTAGGTGCCATCCATCGTCAGCTGATGATCGGCCTGGGACTTGCGTCGCCCCTGGTAACTCTGGCTAAAGGCATGGCGCTCGCCATCCGGAAATACAATGGCCAGGTTGTTCGGGCTCACACCCCGATCAGCCACAAAGGTCATATTGGCAGCCGAGACATCCACCGAAATCCAGCTGTCTTCCGATGACAGCACAAAGTGGCTGGGTAACACCCATAAGGTATGGGCAGTGGCGGCGCTGCTGCACAGTGCCAGTACGATGGCGGTAATCATGTTTTTCATGCGTGATGATCCTTTAGTTAAGCGTAATGTTTAATTCGCCAAGCTCAGGCATGGCTGGCTGTTTGTACTGCTGAGCCTGGCCGCCCCATTGAAAGCTCTGGCGCTGCAAACTGCGGCCACCCTGTTCGCGCGATGCTTCCACAAAGAGGGTGTATTCACCGGCAGGGACCGGTTTGCCGGCATCATCCAGCCCATCCCAGCTCAGCTGGTAACGGCCAGGCGTGCGCGTCGCCCCGGTGCGGGCATCGACCAGCTCGGTTTCGCTGCGGCCAATTTTGCGCCAGAAACGGCGAATGTCTTTCAGCCAGTCCGGCTCTTTACGCCAGAGTGCGATTAATCGCACCGATTGCTGGGCTTCATCCTCCACCCAGACCGCCACATAAGGCCGGTAATACTGAGCGGTTTCTATCACCGGTAATTCCAGTGAAATGCTAAGTTCCTGTGCTTTGCCGGCTGGAGCAATTAAGCCCAGACCAAGCAACAACACAGCAGTAAACAACAGTGATCGCATACAAACTCCCTTCATTAGATTGCAAAATCAGATGTGCAAAGACATCAGGTAAATCAGAATGCCGGCCATGCCGCCGAGCAGCGCCAGGGTATTGCCGATGGCCCGCATCGACTGCGATTTCAGCAGCAAATAAAAACCGGTCAGCGCAAACACCAGGCAGCTGATGGCGGTGATATCAATTAACCAGGACCAAAGACCACCAGCATCCCGCCCTTTGTGCAGATCGTTGGCCAGCGCCAGATAACCGGCAAATACCTGCTCCAATTCCAACTCGCCGCTGTCAAAATCCAGCACCACCATGGCGTAGCCGGCCGGGCGTTTAAACTCCAGCTCCAGCACCGCATCGTCTGCATCAAACTGATAGCGCCACTCGGTTGCCTGCACGCCATGGTGCTGCAACAACCAGTGCCGCAGCTCCTGGGCATACCAGTGCTGCTGCTCAGGCTCCTCAGGGAGTTCAGCCAGTTGCAGGGCTGCTGGCAGGCTCAGTACCTGCAGTTGCTGGCTGCTACCCCACTGGCTTTGCCAATTGGGATGATTGAGCGTGATGCCGGTGATCGAGAAAAACACTAACAACAACAGTACCCACATGGCGCTGTAGGTATGCAGCGTCCGCATCAGACGCTGCAGGTTGAACGGGCTTGCTTTCATCCGGCAGCCTTAAAAGTTGTAGGTCGCCGACAGCCAAAAGCTACGCGCTTTCATCGAGGTGTTGTAATCCGGCGTACAGCTGTAGGCATCCTGGGTTTCCGTCAGACGGCAGGTGCGGCTGGACAGATCATCATCCAGCAGATTGTTGATCCGGGCATGGATGGACCAGGCATCCGATACACGGTATCTGGCCGCCAGATGGAACAATTGGTAAGACTTAAAGTAGATTTTGCTGGTTTCCGGACCATCCGGCCCTGGCTCAATCTGGGTACCACGGAAGCGTTTGCTACGCACCTCTGCGATCAGCGAGAGCGAGAGCGGTTCGCTGAGCTGCCAGCTCAGATTAGCATTCAGCATATGGCGCGGTGTACTCACCAACGGCAAGCCCTGATTATTGCCACTTTTTACCTCACTGTCGGTAAAGGTATAGTTAGCCGTCAGCGACCAGTCCTCGGCAAGGGTCGCCCGGCCTGCCAGCTCAACACCCCGGGTTTCAGATTTATCGACATTGGCCGCCTGACTAAAACGGAGATAACCTAAATCCGCCCAGCCCGCACCGATATCCACACATGCCTCACCTACTGCCGCCACTTCGCAATTCGGCAGGCTGTCCTGAGTGATAATTTTGTCTTTAAAGTCGTTGTAAAACAGCGTGATGTTGCCGCTAAAGCGATCACTGCCGGTGTAATAGGCTGCCACTTCGTAATTGACACTGGTTTCCGGTTGCAAATCCGGTGTGCCCACAAAGGGACTGGTGCCCTGCCCGCCAAAGCCGGTGATGCCAGAGAATAATTGCTCCGGCCGCGGTGTTTTGTAACCGGTGCTGATGCCACCTTTCAGCGTCCAGTTGCTTAAACCACGCCAGTTCAGATAGGCCCGTGGGCTTAACTGGCTACCAAAAATATTGTGATGATCATAACGGGCGCCCAGGGTTGCCGTGAGATCGGCACTCAAATCGATGCTGTCTTCGGCAAAAAATGCCCACTGGCGGTGGGTAGCGACAGTGCCTTCCCGCAAGCCGTCGCCATACATGCCAAACACACCATCTTCCATATCGGCATTAAAATACTGTGCACCAAGCACAAAGAAGTGGTTCTGCCACTGCGACTCCAGCTTGGTATCGACAATCAGATTGTCGATTTTCAGTGTACGCATTGGCCGTGGCAGAAAGTCCTGCTCCAGCTGCATACGGATGGCGTCGGTTAACACCGGAACATTTACCCCCTGCTCGTCCCTGGCCTGATCCCAAATGGCCTGCACCTGCAAGCGCTCTTGTACCGTCAATGGCAAAGAGCGACCAAAGTTCTCACTACGGCTTTTGGTCAGCACGGTTTGCCAGTTGCCAAAGTCAAAGCGCCCTAAATGACTGAGCACAAACTGCTCGCGCTCTACCCGCTGATAGGGTGTGTAACCGACCCTCGGCATTACAATGCCACCACTGGCCCGCCACAGGCTTTCTGGTGCATCCAAAGTACCGGTTTGGCCTAGCCGGTTGTCGTAGCGTTGTTTTGAAATATCGTACTCCAGCGCCAGATCCTGCTGTTCAGTCAACGCATAGTTCAGTGTCAAACCGGCATTCCAGTTTTTGGCGGCGACAATTTTACGATCGCCAAAACTGCCTTGCTCCGACCAGGTACTGCCATCTGGCAACGGCAACTCCGTTTGATAGCTTGGGTCGCTGTCATCACGGGCAAACACACCCGCCCGCAACTGATACAGCAGCCCCTCGATACCAGCTGGGCCACTTAAAAAGAAATCCAGTTTCTTATCATCGCCATACTGGCTGTCTTGCTGCCAGTTGTAGCTGGCGGTGATGCTGCCATGAGTACTATCCAGCTGACGACGGGTGATGATGTTAATGACCCCACCAATGGCATCAGCACCATACAGCGTCGACATAGGGCCGCGCACCACTTCAATCCGCTCAATCGCTGCCAAAGGTGGCATGTACATAAATTGACTGTTGCCGAAGTCATTCGGCCCAATGTTGCCGATATCGCTCTGACGCCGGCCATTGATCAGCACCAGTGTATAATCGGACGGCAAACCACGCATGGTGATGCTGATATTGCCGTTTTTATCCTGGCCACTGCCCACATCAATGCCTTCAATATCGCGCAGTGCATCTGCCAGGCTGCTGAAAGGCTTGGCCGTTAACTCCTCCCGCGTCACCACAGTCACACTGGCTGGTGCATCAATCAGTTTCTGCTCAAAACCGGATGCCGTAACCACAATGACTTCACCATCGTACTCCGGCATGTCCATGGTCACGCCAGCGTAGACCGGCAGGTGTAGTGCAGATACGACAAGGGCAGCAACAGCGCTGCGGCGGAAGGTTTTCATTCGTCTCTCCTGTTGTTATAAGCGGTGCCACAAAAGGGACACCGAAAGCGCGACGAAATGATAATGATTCTTACTATGAAGATCAATAGCAAATGATAATTATTATCAAATGAGAGGTGGGAAGCAGCAATAGCGATAATCCGGGAACTAAAAAACCCGACGCAAAGGCCGGGTTCTGGGCAGAGCATCTGCCGGGTCCGAAAGAACCCGGCGGGACGCGATTAGAAGCGGTAACGGAAACCTACTTCGAAGGAGCGCTCCGGGCCAACATAGATGCCCTGACGCAAACCTGCGATGTACTGCTTGTCGGTCAGGTTCTTCACCGCACCAAACAGGGTAAACTCGCTGGAGACACTGTATTGCGCTGTCAGATCCAACACGGTATAAGCTGGCAGCAAGCCGCCCCAGATCCCGCCACCAGCGCCTGTTGGTAGCGCGACCTGATTGCTCGGGTCGCCGTATTGCTCGCCCCGGTGGTGGGCGGTCAGGGCTGCTTTTAGCTTGTCAGCACTGTAATTCAAACCAATATTGGCCATAAATTTCGGCGCATACGGCAGACGATTGCCCTGATGATCACCGGTCTTGAACTTCGAGGTGGGGATCCAGGTAGCATTGGTATCCAGGCTAAAGCCGGCACCAAAGTCATAGGCCAGCGCCAACTCCATACCGCGGTGCTCGGTTTTACCGGCATTCGACTGCGACAGGTTTGGATCGCTGTTGCCTGTCACCACCTGATTGCTAAAGTCCATGGCAAACGCGGCCACTTCATAGCTCAGAGCCCCTTCACTGCCTCGGATACCGATTTCATAGTTGGTAGCCCGCTCCCCATCCAGCTTTTGGTCGGTCAGACCATCCAGTGCCACGCCATTGGAGGCCGGTGAAAACGCCCGGTACACACCACCGTACAGCTGAGCCGAAGGTGTTAGTTCAAAGGTCGCACCTACCCCTGGTAAGAACTCGGTATTGCTGGTTTTGGCAGAGGCATTGTCCTGAGTCAGCACCACCCGTTTTTGCTCGTAGCTCTCTACCCGCAGACCTGGTGTCACTGCCAGCCGATCACTCAACTCAATCCGGCTTTGCACATAACCAGCAATGCTATCGGCTGAGTCAACAATATGGCGATCATTCAGGCCGGTACGATCGGCCGCCCGGGTGGTGCGAATGCGGGTATCATCCGACTCCTCTCGCATCAGCCGAAGGCCAAACTCAGTATCTGCACTGATGTCACCCAGGGTATGCGCCAGACTTAAACGCGTCTCAATGCCAAAGCGCTCCCAGCTGCGGTTGTTACCGGTTAAATCATCGGTGTACACCCAACGACCCGCTGCATTAGACGCTGCAGTATCGACGTTGTAACGCCAGTAATCACGGGTAATGTCACTCCAGTACACCAGCGTTTTCAAGGTGGCACTGTCGTTGATGGCCCACTCATGATTTAGATCAAAGGCTTTGCGATCGGTCAGGTACCAGTCATCCGGTGCCGGGTTGTAGCGCTCACCGGCCAGGTAATCGTTCAGCAGCAAACCACGGTAAGAGATATTGGCGTCATTTTCATGGTAGGAAAACTTCACACCAATGCGCTGGTTATCACCAATGGCGGTGCCGGCTTTCACCATCACATCGCTCATCTCGTAGCCTTTGTCCATAAAGCCATCGCTTTTGGCATGAGTGGCCACCACACCGGCATAGCCATCACCTGAAGCATTCTTGCCACCGGCTTCGATGCTGGCTTCTCGCATATTGAACGAGCCAATACGGCCAGAAAGCTGCACCCCATCATCCGGCGTTTTGGTGATGTAGTTGACCACGCCACCAATGGTGGATGGGCCATAACGCAACGAAGCGGAGCCTTTTAAGATCTCCGCACCGTCCATGCGCTGAATGCGTGGGTTGAAGTAGCGGTCATTGCCGATGAACAGGCCAGGAGCTACCGGCACACCGTCTTCCAACACCAGCGACTTGGACTCGCTGGCAGATAAACCGCGCAAACCGAAGTTTCCGACAATGGAGGTTTCTTCTTCGCCCTTAATGTTGATGCCTGGGACCCGGCGCAGCACATCTTCCGTCGACAGTGGCTGAATCGCATCAATCTGTTCGCGGCTAATAACCACCACGGTGCCTGTTTCAAGATGCGCATGGCTGAGCTGATTGCCTTTCACCCGGATCACTTCAATACGCGGACCAGCAGAGCCCAGAGCGCCATCATCGTCGGCCGCACCCATCGCTTCGCCCGCCAGTGCAGTAAGTGGCAGAACGGTGATGGCCATAGCCATGGCTAATTTATTGAGCGTAAAATCGTTGACTCCCGACATGGTAAAACCCCTTAAGCAGATATGATTTGTCGTCAGCGTGAGGCAGCCAGCCGTCAGCGCTGTTGTTGTTCTGATTGGGGCAGGATCTTAATTGCTAATGATAATGATTGTCAATTGAATTGTGATATTGTTTTACTTTAGAGTTTAATCTACTACCCGCGGTAGTCACTGTATAACCACAGCAACACGAACTGCTCAGGAAAATAAGTACGCCCCAGGCTTAACCCGGAGCGCCATACAGTTGCTCTGCCCGCTGAAACAATATCCAGCTGGTCAGAATGTACTTATCATGGGATACCGGAATGCAGCCCCGGTGGGTATGGGTGAAATAGGCCGGCGCGATCACCATGCGGCCGGTTTTGGGTTGAATACTTTTGTTTTGATAAAAAAATTCAGTCTGGCCGCCTTCATCAACATCGTTCAGATAGAACATAAACAGCAGCGCCCGGTGCAGTGCTTCGTTGTGAGGTTGTTGCGGGTAGACTTCCGAATGCCAGTAGTTGTAGTTGCCTTTGCCGGCATCGTATTTCTGCATTTGCACCGCCCCAATGCGAAACAGCGCCCGCATGTAATCGGCCACCTTGTCGCTGGCAAGCTCGGTAAAGTTATCGTGGGTTAAGGCCACCGGCTGGCCGCTTTGTGGGTGGCGAATGGTCAGCGCAATCGGGCCAATCAGCGCAAAATGATGTTTGCGAAAATACTGCTCGGCGCACCGGGCGGTGGCTTCGATGATGGTATTGAGTTGCTGCTGGTAGGCAGCATGCTCATTTAAATACAGATCGGTGCTTATTTTTTTGCTGGGATCCACCCCGCCGCCGGTACGGCCGGGTTGGCGGTGGCTGCTTTGCTCAAAGTCGGCAATCAGCTGTTGGCAAAAAGCCGGGCTTAGCGCATCATCGTACACCTCGATAAAATCAGTCATGGGTCTCTCTTGGTATGTTTACAGAAGTTATACAACCGCGTTTTTCAGAAACGGATGCCTTAGGTCATATTAACAATACCGTGGTCGCGGTCTGGTTTGAAGCCTGCCGTACGCCTATTTTTCAGATTTTTACCCCAGAGCTGGATCTAAAGCGCTGGCCGTTGATCGTCGCCAGCATCGCGGTGGATTTTAAAGCCCAGCTGCATTATGGCAATGAGGTGGAAGTGCGTAGCTGGATCAGTCGGATTGGTAACAGCTCTTTTGAGGTCACCCAGCAAGCCTGGCAGCACGGCCACTGCTGCGCCGAAGGCAAAGCCGCTCTGGTGCATTTTGACTACGAACTGCAAAAAGCCAAAGCGCTCAGCCCAGCGCTGAAAGCTGCCCTGGAGCAGCATACGCTCTAGCACTTAGCCAGGGCAACGCCCCTCAAAACGCACCACCATGCTGGCCTGGCGGATCGGCGGAAACACCGAGACAGTGCCGGAGGCTTTTAGCATGCCATCTTCCACCCAGCGTTTTAGTTCAGGGGCATCAGCACTGTCTTCAGGGCCGCGATGCACCCACTGGGCGTTGTCGTAAGTGACCGACAATGCGTGCATACCCGGCCAGCGTTGCAGCATCAGCGTGACGCTTTGCCCATCTGCCAGCGTGCCCCGTGCACCAGCTGTTTCCGGATCCCCAGCACAGCTGGTCACTTCCACCGGGTAGGCTTCACCGTCCAGCCACAGTGTGCCGGTACCGGCTGACATGGCAGAAGTGCTTAGTAGTAAGGCCATCGCGGGAAAAAACATAAAACCTCCTTGTGGTGAGTTTGGCTACTTCCTGATACGTTTGCAGCCATAACCATAGCACAAGGGCTGCCAAACTGTGTTCAATTCGCTTTGTTCAACTCAAAGCAGCGGGAGCAGTCTCCCGCGCATACAGCTGCTCCAGCGCTTCGCGCAAGGTCGGGTAAAAGGTAAGGATACCGGGCTCGGGCTGTACGCCTGCTTTGGCCAGAGTTTTGAGTGGCTGAAACTGCAGATCGGCGATTAGCAGCTCTACCTGCTGTTTGCGGCACTGCGCCCTGAGTTTTTCCAGTGCCGCCAGACCGCCGGCATCCAGCAGCGGCACTCCATCCATATACAGTAGCAGGCCGCGCTGCTGCGCGCTTAGTAAACCAATTTCAGCAAAAATACGATCGGCGGCGGCAAAAAACAGCGGGCCACTGATTTTTAGTACCTTCCAGCCTGCTGGTAATGGTTTTTCCACCTGCTTGCGGTTTTTGGAGATATCGGTCACTTTGGTCATGGCAGCGATATCTTTCATAAACAGCAAGGTTGCCAGCAAGATGCCAGCGGTAATGGCGATGACCATATCCAGGATCACCGTCAGCAGCAGGCACACCAGAAACACCAGCACATCGCTGCGTGGCGCGGTTTTTAATAAATGCACCGCTTTTGGCGCTTCGCTCATGCCCCAGGCCACCATCACCAGCAAAGCTGCCAGCGCCGCCATCGGAATATAGGCTAATAAAGGGGTGAGCAGCAAAAGTGCCAGCAACACCACCAGGGCATGCACCATGCCGGCAACGGGCGACTGCGCCCCGGCATTGAAATTGGCTGAAGAGCGTGCCAGCGCTGCCGTTGCGGTAATACCGCCAAAGAATGGCGTAATGATGTTGCCAAGCCCCTGCCCCAGCAATTCGCTGTTGGCACTGTGCCGCCGGCCACTGGCATTGTCCAGCACCACGGCGCACAGCAACGACTCAATCGCTCCCAGCATGGCAATGGCAAAAGCGGCCGCCAGCAAATCCTTCGCCAGTTGCCAGCTAAAACTAAGCGCCACCCCATCCGGGCCTGGCCGGTTCCAGGGCCAGTCAAAGTACGGCAAGTAGGGTGGCACACCGGCGGCCAGGCTGCCATCGCTGGTCAGATAACTAAAACGGGAAGAGACTGTCGCCAGATCAGCGCCTAAATGCAGCAACAGCATGCCCAGCAAGGTGCCTACCAACAGCGCCGGTAAATGCGGCGGAACCGGCGTTTTCAAACGCCGCCAGCCAATCATCACCAGCAAGGTGGTGCTGGCCACCAGCACACTGGCCCAGCCTGCTTGCGGCATGGTCTGCACCAACAGCCAGATCTTATCGGCGAAATGTTCTGGCAGGGCGTCGAGCGGCAAACCAAAGAAGTCTTTGAGCTGTAAAATCACAATCACGATGGCAATGCCAGAGGTAAAACCCAGGGTGACGGATTCAGGAATGTACTCAATCAATCGGCCAAGCCGAAACAATGCCATAGCCACCAGCATCACTCCGGCCAGCACCGAGGCCAGCAATAAGCCACTAAGGCCATACTTCAGAGCTATCGGATAGAGGATCACCACAAAGGCCGCGGTTGGGCCCGAGATGCTAAAGCGCGAACCACCGGTCAGCGCAATCACAAAACCAGCAATAATGGCGGTGTACAGGCCATACTGCGGCGGCACCCCCGAGGCAATGGCCAGCGCCATCGCCAGTGGAATGGCAATAATGCCCACCGTCACACCGGCCAGCAGATCTTTCATCAGCTTGCGCCGGTTGTAGCCCTCGGCCAGGCTTTCACGCAGAGCATGGCAAATGCGCAAGGAAAATAAATGGGCCCGGTGCGACATCTCACCATCCCTATGCTAACCAGAGGATTTTACTCAGTATAACGCCAGCTCAGACCAGTGCATATTGGCCATTAGTCGGAAAAATGAGCGGTTTTTACAACGGGATGAGCCTGGCTCCCCCCTGCTAAGCCGGCACAGTTGCAGCAATCACATAATCATGGCCACTGGCCAGAACGCCATGCTCTGCCAGTAGGGCTTCACCGCGCTGTTGCAGCACATCGGTATGCTGCAGCATGGCATCGGTCAGGGCCTGATTGCCAAAGCGCTGGGCGCGCTGGCGGCACATGCCCAGCTGGCTATGCAGAAAACGCTCGCCGTAGCGGATGCCAAAATGCTTGCAGCTGTGCACCTGATAGCCGCTGCGCTCCAACTGGCGTAAGGTCCAGTCGGCCGGGTATTCGCGGTAAGGCCGCTCCTGCGCCAGCAGCAGGCAGGCATCGCGCAGCCGTCCAAGTTCGGTGACAAATTGATCGACGTCGTTGTTGCGGTAAAGTGGCACATAAGGCTCCAGCGCGGTGATGTACAAACGCCCGCCTGGTTTTAAGTGCTGGCGAATGCGCGGCAGCACCTGATCCTGCCAATAAGGCGCAAAGCCATCGATGGCGCCGATAAAGTAATCCAGCAAGATGGTATCGAACTGCTCACCGGCCAGCAGCTGCTCGTCCATCCAGTTGCCCACCACCAGCCGATCGTCTGGCCGCATGGCGGTCGGGTAGTTTTGCACACTTTGCCGGGCCATGGCTTCGGAGGCGGTAATGGCGGTCCAGCGCTCAGTTTTTAACGTGCTAATCCATTGCAGCGAGTTGACGCCGGTACCAGCATCCAGCAGATGCCCCCAGGGTGCATCGCCCTGCAGTTGCTGAATATAGCGAAATAAAGCGGAGATTTTTACCGGCTGACTGGTGCTGCTCACGGACAGGCTTCCTTTTGTTCATCACATCGTTGTTGTTATAGTATCACACTGTCAAGCCAGCGAAACACGCTGCAGTCGCTGCTTTTAACTCTGCCAGCGGTTCACTGGTCGCCTGCCGGCTGGCAATGGTTGCGCTTCTGGGTTAGTTTTTAACCACACCGACCCAGACGAGTTTTACCCATGAAAGCTTCAACCTCTGTTGTTTCCGCCTTTGCCGTTTCAGCCCTAGGCTTGCTGTGCTGCACCGCCCTGGCTTATGATCGTATCACCGGCCACGACTTTACCAGCCGCTCGGAAGTCATCGCCCAGCATGCGATGGCTGCCACCAGCCACCCGCTGGCCACTCAGGTGGCGCTGGATATTATGAAACAAGGCGGCAATGCCATTGATGCGGCCATTGCAGCCAACGCCGCCATTGGCCTGATGGAGCCCACCGGCAACGGCATTGGCGGCGATCTTTATGCCATCGTCTGGGATGCCAAAACCGAACGTTTGTATGGCCTGAATGGCTCGGGTCGCTCCCCGCTAGGCTTAAGCTACGATCAGGTGGCGGCCGAGCTGGAACGGATGGGGCGCACTGATTTACCGCCGCATGGCATGCTGCCCATCAGCGTGCCCGGTGCCATTGATGGCTGGTTTGAATTGCATCAGAAATTTGGCCAGTTGCCGATGGCCACCATTCTGCAGCCCAGCATCGACTATGCCGAGCAAGGCTTTCCGGTCACCGAGCTGATTGCTTACTACTGGAACCGCAGTGTACCGCTGTTAAGCCCGCAGCCAGGCGATTTTGTGGGTACCTTTACCATCGATGGCCAGGCCCCCCGCAAGGGTCAGATTTTTAAAAACCCGGCGCTGGGGGCCACTTACCGCGCGTTAGCCACCGATGGCCGCGATGCCTTTTACCGCGGCGAACTGACCCGTGTGATGGATCGCTTTATGCGTGAAAACGGCGGTTATCTGCGCTATGAAGACTTTGATCAACACACTTCGACCTGGGTTGAGCCGGTATCGGTCGATTACAAAGGCTATGAGCTGTGGGAGCTGCCGCCCAATGGCCAGGGCATTGCCGCCCTGCAAATGCTGCAAATTCTGAAAAACTTCGATCTGGCTGCGATGGGCTTTAACAGCGCCGACAGCATTCATACCATGGTGGAAGCGAAAAAACTGGCTTTTGAAGACAGGGCCAAGTTCTATGCCGACAGCGATTTCAGCCAGCAACCCATTGCCGGGCTGATTTCCGAAGCTTACGGCCGTGAGCGTGCCAAGCTGATTGGTGAGCGGGCCGCCCAACGGGTCGATGCCGGCAACCCGCATCTGTACGAAGGCGACACCATCTACCTGACCACGGCAGATAAAGACGGCAATATGGTATCGCTGATTCAAAGCAACTACCGCGGTATGGGCTCCGGGGTGGTGGTACCAGGGCTTGGCTTTGTGTTTCAGGACCGTGGCCAAATGTTCTCGATGGATAAAAACCACGCCAATGTCTATGAGCCTGGTAAACGCCCCTTTAATACCATTATCCCGGCCTTTATTACCAAAGGCGGTAAGCCGCTCATCAGCTACGGCGTAATGGGCGGTGCCATGCAGCCGCAGGGCCATGTGCAGATTCTGGTGAACATCGTCGATTACGGCATGAACCTGCAAGAGGCCGGCGATGCCGCCCGCTGGCAGCATTTAGGCAGCACCGAGCCAACCGATGGTCAGGCCATGTATCTGAAAAATGGTGGCTACATCGAAGTGGAGCGTGGTGTGCCTTACAGCACAGTACGTGAGCTGATGCAGCGTGGCCATCAGGTGCGTTACGGCCTGGGCGGCTTTGGTGGTTACCAGGCCATTATGCGCGATCATACCAACGGCGTGTACCTTGGGGCTTCTGAGTCCCGCAAAGACGGTCAGGCCGCCGGCTATTAACGACGGCAAGCGCAGCAAAACACATTTGCCCCTGACCCCTGTGTGCAGGGGCTGTTCGCTACTTAACGACAGGTCAATACAGTTTTATGAAGGTGATTTACTCCGACAAACATCAGGCGCATCAGGGCGGCATGGAGCTGCACCGCGGTGAGCTGGTGCCCTGCTATGAAATGCCATCCCGGGCTCAGTTTATGCTGGATGCGCTGCGTCAGGCGGGCTTTCCCATCCTGCCACCGCGTGATTTTGCGCCAGAGCAGCTGGAGCGGGTGCACAGCGCCGATTATCTGCAGTTTCTGCGCACCGCCTACAGCCAGTGGCAAGCTGCCGGAAAAAGCGGCTTTATGCTGCCAAGCGCCTTCCCGGCGCGAGGCCAGCGCCAGGATAAGATCCCAACCGGCATTCATGCCAAACTGGGCTATTACAGCTACGATGCCAGCACCCCGATGGTGGCAGGCACCTGGCAGGCGGTGGAAGCCGGTGCCCATTGCGCTTTAACCGCTGCCGCTTTGGTGGCCGAAGGTGAGCAGAGCGCCTATGCCTTATGCCGGCCGCCGGGCCATCATGCCGGTTACGCCACCTTTGGCGGCTATTGTTTTTTGAACAATGCAGCGTTGGCGGCGCAATACCTGCGCGATCAGGGCAAGCGCAAAGTGGTGGTGCTGGATGTGGACTACCATCATGGCAATGGCACCCAGGATATTTTCTGGCAGCGCGATGATGTGCTGACCATCTCGATTCACGGCGATCCAGCCACCGAGTACCCGTTTTTCTTAGGCTATGCCGATGAACACGGCGAAGGCGCCGGCCTTGGGTATTGCCATAACTTCCCGCTCCCCGCCGGCACCGATTGGCCGACCTATCAGCAAGTGCTGCTCAAAGCGCTGCAGCTGATCAAGGACTTCAACCCCGATGCGATGGTGGTCTCCTTAGGGGTAGATACCTTTGAAGACGATCCCATCAGTGCCTTTAAACTAAAAGCCGGGCATTACCCGCTGCTGGGGGCCCATATTGCCAGCCTGGGCTTGCCCACGGTCTTTATTCAGGAAGGCGGTTATGCAGTGGCGGAAGTGGGGCAAAATGTGGCAGCGGTGCTACAGGGTTTTGAGCAAACGGCACCGTTGTAGCGGTGCGTACTGGATTGTGACCAGCAACACAGAGCCGGCTCTGGTTGCCGCCGGGCGTACCGGATGAATTATTTTTGCAAAGCATTGCAGTCAGGTACGCCAATACAGGTAAAATGCCGGGCAGGGAAACCTCTTATAGCCCGCGCAAAAGCACACGGAAACGGTCTTGCAACACGTCAAGCCTGAGCGTTTGATAAAGGCCCGGCAAACAACCGCTTACAACGAAGGATGAACCGATGAAATTCCGTTTTCCAGTTATTGTTATCGATGAAGATTTTCGCTCCGAGAATATCTCTGGCTCAGGCATCCGTGATTTAGCCGAGGCCATCGGCAGCCACGGTTTTGAAGTAGTGGGGTATACCAGCTATGTGGATTTAACCGCCTTTGCCCAGCAAGCCAGCCGTGCCTCCTGTTTTATTTTGTCGATTGACGATGAAGAGTTTGGCAGCGGCACCGATGCCGAAGTCAGTGCCGCTCTGGCCGAGCTTAGGGCCTTTGTGCAAGAAGTGCGCAAACGCAATGCCGATATCCCAATCTTTTTATACGGCGAAACCCGCACCAGCCGGCATATTTCGAACGATATTCTGCGCGAGCTGCACGGCTTTATTCATATGTTTGAAGACACGCCGGAGTTTGTCGCCCGCCATATTATCCGCGAAGCAAAAAAGTACCTGGATGCGTTAGCACCGCCGTTTTTTAATGCGCTGATGGATTATGCCGAGGACTCGTCCTACTCCTGGCATTGCCCGGGGCACTCGGGCGGCGTCGCCTTTTTGAAAAGCCCGGTCGGCCAGATGTTTCATCAGTTCTTTGGCGAGAACATGCTACGGGCCGATGTCTGTAACTCGGTCGATGAGTTAGGCCAGCTGCTGGATCACACCGGGCCGGTGGCGCAAAGTGAGCAAAATGCCGCCCGTATTTTTAACGCCGATCATTTGTTTTTTGTCACCAACGGCACCTCGACCTCGAATAAAATGGTCTGGCACTCGGTGGTGGCGCCCGGCGACATCGTGGTGGTGGACCGCAACTGCCATAAGTCGATTTTGCACTCGATCATTATGACCGGCGCCATCCCGGTATTTTTAATGCCAACCCGCAACCACTACGGCATTATTGGCCCTATTCCGAAAAGCGAGTTTTCGCCCGAGTCCATCGCGAAAAAGATTGAAGCCAACCCCTTTGCCCGCAACGCCAAAAACAAAAAGCCGCGCATTTTAACCATTACCCAAAGTACCTACGACGGTATTTTGTACAATGTGGAAGAAATTAAGCAGCAGCTGGGCTCCACCATCGATACGCTGCATTTTGATGAAGCCTGGTTGCCGCATGCCAGCTTCCATGGCTTTTACCACAATATGCATGCCATTGGGAAAGACCGGCCGCGCTCTGAAGAAACCCTGGTCTTCGCCACCCAGTCGACCCATAAATTGCTGGCCGGCTTATCGCAGGCGTCGCAAATTCTGGTGCAAAATGCCCAGCACCGCAGCCTCGATACCCACCGTTTTAACGAGTCCTATTTAATGCACAGCTCAACCAGCCCGCAATACGCCATTATTGCCAGCTGCGATGTGGCGGCGGCGATGATGGAAGCACCGGGCGGTACCGCACTGGTGGAAGAAAGCTTGCTCGAAGCCATTGATTTTCGTCGGGCCATGCGCAAGGTGGATGCGGAATTTGGTGATGATGACTGGTGGTTTACCGTCTGGGGCCCGGAGCATTTACCGGAAGAAGGCATTGGCGAGCGTGATAACTGGATGCTGCATGCCACGGATAGCTGGCATGGCTTTGGGGATATTGTTTCTGGCTTTAATATGCTGGATCCAATCAAAGCCACCATTATTACCCCGGGCCTCACGCTGCAGGGCCAGTTTGACCAGCAAGGCATACCCGCCACTATTGTGAGTAAGTACCTGGCTGAGCACGGTATTATTATTGAGAAAACCGGCCTCTATTCGTTCTTTATTATGTTTACCATTGGCATTACCAAGGGCCGCTGGAACTCGATGGTGACCGAGTTGCAGCAGTTTAAAGACGATTACGATCAAAACCTGCCGATGTGGCGGGTGATGCCGGAGTTTGTGGCGAAAAACCCGCAGTATGAGCGCGTTGGCCTGCGCGATCTGTGTCAGCAAATTCATAATATTTACCGGCAGTTTGATGTGGCCAAAGTCACGACCGAGATGTATCTGTCGAATATTGAAACGGCGATGACCCCGGCGGATGCCTGGGCCAAGATGGCGCACCGGGAAATTGAGCGGGTGTCTATTGATGCTATCGAAGGCCGTGTCACCGCGATGCTGGTCACCCCTTACCCACCGGGTATCCCGCTGATGGTACCAGGCGAGCGCTTTAATAAAACCATTCTCAAGTACCTTCAGTTTACCCGCGCCTTTAACGGCCAGTTCCCGGGCTTTGAGACCGATGTGCATGGTCTGGTCCGGGAGACGGTAGAAGGTGAGGTGAGGTACTTTATTGATGTGGTGAAAGAGTCCTAGTGACAAGACAGCGCTGCAACCACTGCAGCGCTGCCGGGTTTCAAGCAGGCGGCACCGCATTTGCTGTGCTTGATGAGGTTTATCGGTAAAACAGCGGTTATGCGCCTTGCACTTAAAGTTATTCGATACCATAATTAGGTACTTTTTGGTATTTAGGAGTCTGCTCATGGCTAAAAACACCAGCATCACGCTTGGCGATCACTTCGAAAGCTTTATTGCCAGCCAGATTGACAGTGGGCGTTACGGCTCCGCCAGTGAAGTGATTCGCTCGGCGCTGCGCTTACTCGAAAACCAGGAAGCCAAACTGCAGTCACTGCGACAACTTCTGCTCGAAGGGGAACAAAGTGGTGATGCCGATTATGATCTCAATAGCTTGATCAGTGAACTCGATAGTGAACACGCTTGATGAAGCCATTTGTGCTCACTGCTGCAGCGAAAACCGATTTACGGGATGTTGCTTTATTTACTCAGCGCCGTTGGGGCAAAGATCAGCGAAATATTTATTTAAAACAATTCGATGATTCATTTTGGCTCTTAGCTGAAAACCCCGACATCGGTAAGTCATGCGATGAAATCCTACCAGGCTACCGAAAATTTCCTCAAGGTAGCCACCTGATCTTTTATAAGCAAACAGGCAGCCAGCAAATAAGGATCATCCGTATTCTTCATAAGAGCATGGATGTTCACCCGATATTTGGCGCTTAGCGCTGAGAACAACAACACCTGGGCATAGACTAACCTACTGATGCAAAAACAGACCATTAAGCTCATAAATTTTGTTTTGACCCCTGATTTTTAACCAGAGGCACTGTGCAGCCGGTTAGCTGTTTGCCAGCATGTACGCACGAAGCTGCCGCTCCTCGCGCATTACATAAAGGATATAAACCAGCGGTCCATCTTCACGATAAAAGATTCGACAGGGTGGAACCACCAGCTCCCGGTAAACCGAGTCAGGCAGCTCTGGCGGAATTCGCCCGGATTTAGGGAAGTTTTCCAAACGCCCGGTGTGATCCAACACTTCCCTAACCAGATTGCTGGCAGCGACAGGGTTATCCAAAGCAATGTATTCAGCGATGGCATCCACTGCCTGTAAAGCGGGCTCTGTCCAGATTACTTCAGCCATCGGCTCAGTTTCTCTTTGGCCTCATTGTGGCTAAAGGTTCTTTCTTCAATAACAGCACGCTCTCCGCGCGAGAGCTCTTCAAGCAGCTGCAGCCGGCGCTGCATAAACTCATAATCCTGCACATCAACAAGGTAGGCGGATGGCTGGCCATGCTCTGTAATCAATACCGGTTCTTTCGTCGAGTGAAGATCTGCCAGAATCTTGGTCGCCTGGCGCTTGAGGTTTGTCACTAGCTCAACTTTCATCGGTTCACCCTGCTCTCAATGCAAAGTGACACTATAGTGTCACTTTGCGGGTAAAGCAATTCAATCCATGCCGTGTATGCCAGAAAAGCCGGGGGTGGAGTTAGGCGCGAAAATGGTCGCTCTGATACCCAGCTCAAAACGCACTAAACCAACTGAACCATAAGGCATCCTACTTATGACTCATTTTGCCTTATTCATAAGCTTATAAATTTTTAACTTACCCTGAAATTATTCGTCGTTAGCTTAATTTCGAAGCATGCTAATGGGACCAAGCCCCAGAAATGTAATCAACAAAGTTGAAATGATGCTAACAATCATCCAGGCACAGAGCCACCACTGGGTTTTACTGGCATAGGCTTTCATCCGATCCGGATTGCTGTAAAAGTGGGATGTACCATTGTTAAAGCGCCCAATTGGGTAAAAAATCGCCCAGGCATAGACCCAAGGTTTATAGAGAAAAATCACCCAATCACTAGTGACATCTTCTTTATTGGCCCGCAGTTGCTTTTGAATAGGCCGCACCACAAACCAGCCAACCACGGGCCAGGCTATCAGAAAAGATAAAATTGAAAACGCACAAGACAAACCCACAATTAGATACAATGTGTCCATTATAGATACTCAAAAGAATTGGTCATAAACAAACTCACCGAAATCTTGGCCCCAAGGATCAACAATGGTCGAAGCCGCAAAAGCAGCAGCAGATGCCCCGATTAACAGCACCCAGCCCGCAGGTGTAAAACCTAAACCAATCACTACCGCAGCACCTACAATACCTGACCCTACAACACTGCTAAGTGCAAAGCCACCAATCTGCCTGGCACGCTCGCGTTTATAATCCCCACTACTTTGCCGTACCCGGCGAACTTTTTGATTGCGCCCGCGGATATCCCAAGCCATCACCAAAGGGCTGGCAATCTGCAATCCTCGAATAAAACGCATGACCTGCTGAGCTTGCGCGCCATTGGCAATATTCAACGTTCGCCCGGTGCGGCGGCCACCAGCGGTATTGCTGTGCATTGAGCGGCCGCTGCGGGCGACATTGACGCAGCTAGCTTAGTGACGAAACAAATAGTAAAAAGGGAGAAGTACAAAAAGCATAATTATTAAAATCAAAATTATGCTAATTTCCATCCAGGCACAAAGCCACCACTGGGTTTTACTGGCATAGACTTTCATCCGCTCTGGGTTGCTGTAAAAGTGGGATGTGCCATTGTTAAAACGACCAATTGGGTAAAAAATAGCCCAGGCATAGACCAAGGGCTTATAAAGAAAAATTACCCAATCACTAGTGACATCTTCTTTGTTAGCCCGCAGTTGCTTTTGAATAGGCCGCACCACAAACCAGCCAACCACCGGCCAAGCTATCAGAAAAGATAAAATAGAAATCGCGCATGACAAAATTAGGATGAGATACAAAGTGTCCATGCTATTTCTCAAAGTAAGCGATCATAGACAAACTCTCCAGCATCTTGCCCTAACGGTTCAAGAGCAGACGAAGCAGCAAAAGCTACAGCAGAGGCTCCAATCAGCAGTACCCAACCAGCAGGTGTTAAGCCCAAACCAATAGCTATAACGCCACGTACTACAATACTTGTTACTACACTACCAGAAACAAAACCACCAATCTGCCTGGCACGCTCGCGTTTATAATCCCCACTACTTTGCTGTACCCGGCGAACTTTTTGATTGCGCCCGCGGATATCCCAGGCCATCACCAAAGGGCTGGCAATCTGCAATCCTCGAATAAAACGCATGACCTGCTGAGCTTGCGCGCCATTGGAAATATTCAACGTTCGCCCGGTGCGGCGGCCACCAGCGGTATTGCTGTGCAATGAGCGGCCGCTGCGGGCGACATTAACACCGCGATCCACATTGGCTAGAGCCGAGCGGTTGGCTTGCGTGCCCAGATTGGCTTTGTAGCGCGCCAGTTGCGACTGAAAACGCTGTTGCATGTCGGCATGCAGGCGGCGGACCTGAGCTTCTTTTGCCGCTATCTGTGGGTTGTAAGCACCCCGGTCGCGAGCACCACGCGCCTGTGTCTTGGCCTGGCTGACCTCATGCAAATCCATCAGCGCTTGTTGATAACGGACAATGGACTGCTGAAATGCATTGTATTGATGTTTGCTGGCTCCAATCAGGGCGCTGGCAACATTGGCTCCATGCTCTTCCACCAAGGCCATGACCGGTGCAATCAATTCTTCGGTTATGGCGGCGATGGCCAGTAAATGCTCGTCGTAAAGCGCCGAAGCATGCTGCAGGCGCTGCATTTCAGTGGAAGAGAACTGATTCATCACCGCAAGTACCCGCTCATCGCCCGGCTGGCAGCTCATCAGATAAGGCTTGTTGGGTAACAACAGATCGCTGCGCTGACGATTCAGCTGACGGTATTGGTTGAGTAATTCAGGTTGGGAGGCGAATAGCTGCTCTGCACGTTCGGCAGAGCGGGGAAAATAAAGTTCGGCCATAGCGATGTCCTTATTGCTGCCAAAGAAAAGGCTATTTTATGGCAAGACGGACTGGCAGATCAACACAAAAATTAACAATAAAATTACCAATCGCTAATTCATGGTAGCAAAGGTCTGTTTGTGGCTTCTCATCATGCATTGGGATAGCAGCTACGAAGTCATCAACGCGCTGCGGCACATCCTGTTCGATGCAATACCCCGAAACCGCTAGATCGTAAATTTTGTTCTGACCCCGAAATTCTTAAACCGCTAGATCGCAAATTTTGATCTGACCCCGAAATTCAGCAAAGCCAACCGATACGCCCCGGTGCTTAATGAAAATTACGCGCGTATGGCGCGGCACTACGGCACAGCCATCATCCCGGCCAGGCCATACAAACCTAAAGATAAATCGAAGGCGGAGAATGCGGTTCTTATCGTTGAACGCTGGATCTTAATGCGTCTGCGCTATGAGCACTTCTACACACTGTCCAGCTTGAACCAGCGTATCCGGGAGCTGCTGATGGAGCTGAATCAACGACAGCAGCGTGTTCACCCTGGCTCCCGTTATGAGCTTTACATGCGACTTGATAAACCCGCCCTGATGCCACTACCGGCATACGCTTACACGTATATCGACAGCAAGCAGGCCCGTGTTGGGCCGGACTACCATGTTCTGTATGCCAAGCACGCTTACTCTGTGCCGCATAACCTGGTGGGGCAAACCGTCACACTGGAAGCAACCGCGCAAATTATCTGCCTTTACTACCATGGCAATGTGGTTGCTCAGCATCCCCGAAAGCATCAACCCGGCGGCTTTAGCACGATGAAAGAGCATATGCCGGATGCACACGTCAAACAGCGCTGGAGTGCTGAACGACTGCTTGGCTGGGCTGAGAGTATTGGCAGTGGCTGTCGAGCCATTATCGCATCACAGCTTGAACGACGTCAGCACCCGGAGCAGGCCATAAAAAGCTGCCTCGCCATCCTCAACCTTGCCACTAAATATGGGCAGGATCGTCTTGAAGCTGCTTGCCTAAAAGCACTGCTGCTAGAGCAGCCGCACCGCAAAGTGATTCTGAATCTGCTGCTCAACAATAAAGAGCAGGATCTTAGTGGTACTGATATTGACGAGCACCCGATGATGAATCACCACAATATCCGCGGACAACATTACTACCAATAAGGAGCCCAACAATGAGCTTATCTGCACTGCATGAACAACTGCGAGTCCTGCGCCTTGGCCACTTCTGTCAGGCTTTACAGCAGCAACAGGAGCAACCTGATACGTATGCTGATATGAGCTTCGAGGAGCGGCTTGGTCTGCTGGCAACCCACGAAATACTCTGTCGTGACCATACCAAGATAAAGCGATTGACCCGGTTGGCAAAGCTACGCTTCGATGCCCGGCCCAGCGGTATTGATTACCGCAGTGGCCGCGGACTCAAGAAAGACAAAATAGCCACGCTGCTGAGCGGACAATACCTGCACTACAACCAGAACATCATCATTACCGGAGCCACCGGCTGCGGTAAAACTCATCTAGCCTGCGCGCTCGCAACACAGGCCTGTGAGCAGCATCACAGTGCTCGCTATTATCGGCTCGGTGAGTTGCTTGATGAGTTGCACGTGGGGCGAGCCGATGGCTCTTACCGTCAACAATTGAGCACGCTGGCTAAACGAAAACTGCTTATCCTTGATGACTGGGGTATGGAGAAACTGAGCGCACGACAGGCCAACGATCTGCTGGATGTTATGGAAATACGCTACCAACAGTCCAGCACCATCATCGCTAGTCAACTCCCCACCAGTGAATGGTACAAGCTGATCCCCAACCCGACTATCGCGGATGCATTACTCGACAGGCTACTGCACAACAGTCACCGAATAGAACTAACAGGAGAATCGATGAGAAAACTGGATCAATCCGATCACTTAGCGTAAAAAGAGGGGTATGAAAAAGAGCGGCTAAATGGTGATCGGATAACTCCGGAATCGCTGTTCGGAATCACCGAAATACGCACAAAGCATGCAAGTGGTGCCAAGAAGCCCATTGCTCTACCACTACACCAGCCTTTGTAGCAGAAAAATCAGCGTAATCAGAATGGGCAAAGTGCACGATCTGATTACGATGCTCCCCCAGTGCTTTAAAGTTATCTATCGTCGATTGTTCGAGGCACTCATTTAAGACACCCTTAAGTCTCTTTATTGCATCCTCTAAGAAAACAGAATGAAAGTCACCAACTCTAAAGCTATCGATATTGGCTGTTTCAGGTTTACTAATGATTAGCGTCCAATGCTCAGCCATTAAGCGAGCTTTAAGGAATAATTCGATCGAGGTATAAAAATCTACAATCGAGTTCTTGGGCCTTTTTTCAAGATCATCGAGGGATGAATCTAAAAAATCGATAGCATTCTTGACTAGAGAGTCAAAAAGCTCATCTTTTGTCTGCTTTTTCTGAGAAATGAACTTTCGGCCCATTTAAGGCTTCCCTAGGTTTTTAACACTTATTCGGCAGGTCGACCCATAGTTAAACACGGATCAACCTGCCTTTGTAAACTTTATGTACCCAACCCTAACCGCTTTTTTGCTTTGTGACAATCACTTACAGAGACAGACATGCAGCGTCACCAGCAAAAAACACAGATGCGTCCGTCTAAGTGCTTGCTGCCCTAACTAAGCTCAGAATCAGCCAACTCAATTTTCGCATCAAAATGCTGGCGGATTTCAGTGAGTGCTGCCTGCAGGGCGCCGCCGCAGGGTAGTGTCATGGCCTGGCGGGCTTTGCGTTGGCGGATGCGTTCGGCGCTTTGCAGGTAGCGCATCACTTCCAGTTCGCTGGTTAAAATAAGGCGAGGTACCGGTACGCTCTGGCCCTGCTCGTCTTTGGCAATCATGGTGAAGTAAGAGGAATTGCAGTGCTTCACCGCATCGGTCTGAATGTTCTGCGCATCGACCCGGATGCCGATGACCATGGAGCTGCTGCCGACAAAGTTAACCGAGGCTTTTAAGGTAACCAGCTCACCGACTTCAATCGGGTTGAGAAAATCGACCCGGTCGACCGAAGCGGTGACGCAATAGCGGCCGCTGAACTTGGAGCCGCAGGCAAACGCCACCTGATCCATTAAGGATAACAGGTAACCGCCGTGGATTTTACCGCTGAAATTGGAATGCGATGGCAGCATCAGCTGCGATAAGGTGACCTTGGAACTGGCAACGGTTTTGTAGTCTGCGCCCATAAAAGCTCCGGCTGGTGTTTTAAACACTCTAGCCGAAGCCTGCAGGATGGTAAAGCGCACAGCTCTTCGCCCTGCCGTAAGACTGACTGGTGCCATTGCCATGCAGCCTTGCTTTCCATACCCTATGCGCATATGCTATGCACATACCTTGTATGGAGTAACAGCTATGAACCATGCCTACGACACCCGAGCCGCTAAAAAGCCGACTAATGTCAGCATCAATAGCGATTTACTCGAAAAAGCCCGGGGGTTGAACATCAACCTGTCCGCGACACTGGAGCAGGCCTTAGCCGAGCAAGTACGAAACGAGCAACGGGCACAATGGTTGCGCGAGAACGCCGATGCCATTCAGGCCTACAATCAATTTGTTGAAGCCAACGGCACCTTCAGTGACAGTGTAAGGAAGTTCTGATGGCGCAGTTTTTTGCGTACAAAAACGCCAACCCGAAGACACGACAGCAATACCCCTACTTGCTGGATATTCAAAGCGACTTGCTGAGCGAGTTGAAAACAACGGTCGTGATACCGCTCTCACCGGCTGAAATCGCAGCGCCGATGAGCCTGACCAGACTAAATCCGTCTTGCACGCTTGATGGTAAGGTGTTCATTGTAAGAACCCAGGACATTGCCGGGATTGACCGCAGTCAGCTTAGGGGGCAGGCTTATGATCTAACCGCGTACCGCTCTGAGGTGATGGCCGCGGTCGATTTTATTCTGTCTGGGATATAACGTCCGCCGCCAACCTGTGGCGAACGGCTTAGTTCAGCTGGCTGGCGGTAGGCTTGTCCTGCACCAGCACCCAGGGCGCGATCACCACGGCCCACAGCTCTTGCTTGGCATCAAACCACTGTTTGGCTTGTGCTTCCTCGACCCGCTTCACCTGCCCCTGCGTCAACCAGCTTTGCACTTGCTGGCTGTGATCCTGACTAAAGGCATAGGCCACGTCCACCAAATCCAGGCTGAGATCCACCGCTACCACCGAACCGGCGGCGTAGAATTTTTGCAGTTCCAGCCAGTTGATGCGGGCGGTTTCGCTGGTGATTTTGGCTTTGATCAGTTCCGGGGTTTCAATCTCCGGTGGGGTGATGGCAGTCATGGGGTTTCCTTAAAAGCAGTTACTGCCCGCAGTATACCATGGCCCAGCACTGGGTTTTAACCCAGCCTAGACTGGCCGGGGCGCTTTACTCGCTGGCTTCTTTGTCTTCCGTCACCTGCTGGGCGCTCAGCTCGTGCTTTTTCAGCAGCTTATAAAAATCAGTACGGTTACGCCCGGCCAGCTCGGCCGCCCGGGTGACATGGCCGTCGGTCATTTGCAGCACCCGCACCAGGTACTGGCGCTCAAACTGATCGCGCGCTTCGGTTAAGGTGGGCCAGTAACTGCTGTCCTGCGCCAAGGCCTGCTCGACCAAACTGGCACTGATCACCGGCCCATGGGTTAAGGCCACACACTGCTCCACCACATTAACCAGTTGGCGGACATTGCCCGGCCATTTGGCGGTGGTGAGCAGCTGCATCGCATCGTCGGTAAAACGGGTGGCGTTGACCTGATGACGCTCGGCGCTTTGCTGCAGCGCATGGCGCGCCAGCAATGGAATATCTTCCGGCCGCTGTTCCAGTGGTGGCAACTGCAAATTGACCACATTCAACCGGTAGTACAAATCTTCGCGAAAGCTGCCCTCGCCCATCGCCTGCTGCAAATCCTGATGGGTCGCCGACAGCACCCGCACATTGATCGGGATGGTTTTGCTGCTGCCAACCGGCCGAATTTGCCGCTCCTGCAAGGCGCGCAATAATTTGACCTGCAGCGGCAACGGCATATCGCCGATTTCATCCAGAAACAAGGTGCCGCCATCGGCTTCACGGAATAGGCCATTGTGCTCATTCACCGCGCCGGTAAAAGCGCCTTTGGTGTGACCAAACAGCTCAGACTCCAGCAGGTGCTCGGGCAAAGCGCCGCAGTTAATCGCCACAAAAGGCTTTTCTGCCCGCGGGCTGGCACAGTGAATGGCCCGAGCCAGCAGCTCCTTGCCGGTGCCGCTGGCGCCGGTGATCAGCACACTGACATCGCGCTGCGCCACCCGCTGCGCTTGCTGCAACACGGTTTCCATCTGCTCGGAGCGGCTGATAATGGCCGCGCGCCAATCCGACTGCTCCGGCACGCTTTGGTGCAGCGCCTGCTGCAGACTATCGCGCAGCTCACTGTGATCGAGCGGCTTGGTTAAAAAGCCAAAGACGCCGCGCTGAGTGGCCGCGACCGCTTCGGGGATGGAGCCATGCGCCGTCATTAAAATCACCGGCAAGCCGGGATTGCGGCGGGCGATTTCATCGAACAAGGCCATGCCATCCAGCCCCGGCATCCGCAGATCGCTCAGCACCACCTCCACATCCTGCCTGGCCAGCACATCCAGCGCCGCTTCGGCGCAATCGGCGGTCAGCACCACAAAGCCTTCGCCTTCCAGTCGCAGCGTCAGCAAACGCAGCAAACTGGGATCATCATCCACCAATAAGACGCGGCCCTCAGGGTTGCTCATTGTTCACTCCGTTATCCGGCTGATTCAATCGGGCTTCAATCTGGGTCAGGGCTTCGATTTGTTGCTCCAGCTCCAGATTGCGGGCCCGCAGCTGTTCGTGTTCATGCTGCACATCGGCCAGGGTGCGCGACAGCGCACTGATGGCCGACTCGGCTTCCAGCAGCTTCTGGTTAAAGGCCAGGTCCCAGCCAAACAAAGCAGCCAGATCCGGCGCCGCCAGCATCAGGTGCTCGGCCAGCTGCATCTGGGCCCGAAAACGGGTTAAGTAGTTGTTCTCCGGGTGCAGCTGCATCAGGCTGGTCTGGATGGCGGCCAGTTCAGGCTGCTCCTCCAACTCCCACTGCTCCCGTTGCAGCGAGCTGCTGCTGAGCACCTGCTGGCGAAACTGCAACCAGGCCAGCAGGCTGTCGCTATCGTCGGCAAGGCTCAGTTGTCGCTGTGGCTCCGCAGTCGGCTCCGGCTCGGGTTCTAGCTCTACCTGCTCGGCCACAACCTCAGGTTCGGGTGCAGCCTGCTGCGAACCAAGCAACTGGCACCCCACCAGGCTGAGTAGCACCAGACCAACCAAGATCACTTTCATACCAATTCCTCGGGCAAAGGCAGGCGGATACGGACACAAAAATCCGCCTGAGGTGAATCGACAATGTCGGCTTTTCCACCCAGTAAACGGGCGCAATCTGCGACAATGGACAGGCCAAGACCGGAGCCCTGCACCTGATCGTGGCGCGGGCTTTGGCCGCGCTGGAAAGGCTCAAACAAACGTTCGCGCTGCTCGGGCGCTATGCTGTGGCCTTTGTTGGCGACATCCAGCCACCACTGCTGCTCATGCTGCTGCAATTCAATCCGTACTTCGCTGTTCTCAGCACCATAGGCTTGGGCATTGTTGATCAGATTATCCAAAATACGCCGGAACAACATGCCATCGGTGTAGAGCTGTTCAACCTGCCAATTAAGCCGAATGGCCTGGCCGCGTTGCTGCAGCGCCAGGGTATGATCCTGCACACAGGCTTCTATCATGGCACGGGCCGGATGCCATTTTAACTCAGGTTTGGCTTGTTGCAGTAAGCGGTTGTAATCCAGCAACTGCTCGGTCAGCTGACTGAGCCGGTCGGCACTGCCGTTCAGCAAGGCCACTACTTCCTGCTGCTGAGGCGTTAAGGGCCCAACCAACTCTTCGGTCAGTAAGGAGCAGCCTTCCCGGATACTGGATAACGGCGTTTTCAGTTCATGCGAGGCATGACGTAGTAAAATCAGCCGCAAGGACTCCAGTTGCTGCAAACGACCGGCCAGTACCCGCAGCTGCTCGCCCAGCTCGGTCAGCTCTTTCGGGCCCTGCACTCTGGCTTCCGGAAACGGCTGCTGCCGGCCAATGGCCCGGATCATCCGCTCCAGCATAGTGACCGGGCTGGTAATACGGCGCGAACCCCAGATCACCAACAGCAGGGTTAAAAACACCAACAGTATGGTTTGCCAGGTCAGTTGCTGCTGAGCTGAAGCGACATCGCGCTGCTGCGCTGCCAGTTGCAGCTCCAGTTGTTGCCAGATCTGCTGCGACAAACGGCCCTGCTGCTGTCGCAGCTGCTGCAATAAGGGTTCGAGCTGGTCGGCACTTTGCTGGGTAAAAGATTGGTTGAGCTGCTGCAGGGTAAGTTCTTGTTGCTGGCATAAGGTGCTTTCGGTTAAAGACTCACAAACCTGAGGCAACAGTTGCTGGTAGCTGGCCAGATGGTTTTGCGCCAGCCGGGCCAGTGCTTCGGTTTTCAGCACGGCAAACTGGCGGATGGCGCGCTCGATATCCACCACCTGGTTTTGCATTTGCTCCATCCGCCGCACGCTGGCAGCCGAATTGCTGGCCTGCTCCACCGCCTGCTGGCTGATGCCGGTTAACGCACGGTGACTTTGCCACATCAACACCGCCACCGGGATCAGCGCCAGCACAAAGCTGGACAACACCAGTTGTCGCAGGGAAGCGGTTTGCAGCAGTTGAAGTTTCATCGATTGGATACGGTTGTCCGATTTAGCTCAAGCATACCGTGTTTTAAGGGCAAGCAACAGTCTGAGAGCGGAGTGACAACATCCCCAGACTGTCGCTGCCAAGGGGACTTAGTTGCCCGTGACAGGCTCAACCTCTGGTGACAGGGCTGTTGCAGCAGCGTCTGCCAATACCTGCTCACGTTCCCAGGCAATAACGCTTTCATTATTCAGGTCGATACGACGCAGCATGGCCGTAACCAGCATCAGATTCAGAATCAAAAAAGTGACCAACGTAGCAATTACAGGGTCCATCGTAGTCTCCTCAGGCGCCATGATACAAAGTTCGTGATGAATTCCAGCGCATTCTGGGTTGACTAATACAACTGTTGTGCCAAGTTTATTATCTGTTTATTATCAAGCACTTAGATCGAAACCAGTGAAAGAGGACTGCGAAAGTGTCTCCGATTAGCGACAGCAAAAACGACATGAAAACAAAATCATTTAAAAACAAGTGGTTATACTGTCTTTTTTTTGCGACACCGGCTGCAAAGCCGCGGAAATACGGGGTTTGGCCGTGACTTACCGGCTGCGCCGACCACTGAAAAAGATCGACGTTTAGCCATCTATACTGTTGCAACCTAAAAAAAATGGTGGTACTAATAGAGCCAGTACAAAAATAAGGCGAACCACAATGCCATTGAATGCTTGCCACAACAGCATTATTTTCAACCTCCTCCTCCGTCGTATACCACACGGGGCAGTTGGTGCTGTGCGCAAGTAACGCAGCCAAATTCTGAAAAAACCCCGTGCCTAAGGCCGGGGTTTTTTGCTTTTAGGCAGCGCCATCCCAGCCAGGGCCTACCACTGACAAGTACGATGAAAGGAAAAGCAGCATGAGTGCGGACAATAAAATCTGGATCTTCGACACCACCCTGCGTGACGGCGAACAGGCGCTACGGGCCAGTTTAAGCCAGAAGCAAAAGATCCAACTGGCCCATGCCATCGCCCGGCTGAATGTCGATGTGATGGAGGTCGGCTTCCCGGTGTCGTCCCCCGGTGATTTTGACTCGGTGCAGCGCATTGCCCGCGAAGTCAAAGGCCCGGTGATCTGTGGCCTGGCCCGGGCTGTGGCCGGCGATATTGAAGCCTGCGGCGAAGCGTTAAAAGACGCCGAGCGTAAGCGGATCCATACCTTTATCGCCACCTCGCCGCTGCACCTGGAGTTCAAGCTGCGTAAAACCCTGCAGCAGGCGACCGAGCAAGCGGTAGCGGCCATCCGCCAGGCCAGCCGCTACACCGACGATATCGAGTTCTCCTGCGAAGATGCCGGCCGCACCCCGATAGACAATCTGTGTTACATCATTGAACGGGCCATTGCCGCCGGCGCCACCACCATCAATATCCCGGACACCGTGGGCTACACTATCCCGACCGAGTTTGCTGCCATTATTCATGCACTGAAAAACAAGGTGCCGAACATCGACAAAGCCCGTTTAAGCGTGCATTGCCACAACGATTTAGGGCTGGCGGTGGCCAACAGCATCAGCGCAGTGCAGGCCGGGGCCCGTCAGATTGAGTGTACCGTCAATGGCATTGGCGAGCGCGCCGGCAACTGCTCGCTGGAAGAAGTGGCGATGATTGTACGAACCCGCCAGGATGTGTTTGCGCCGCTGTACACTGACATTAAAACCACCGAGATTTACCGCAGCTCGCATCTGGTCAGCCAGATCTGCAATATGCCGATCCAGCCGAACAAAGCGGTGGTCGGCGAAAATGCCTTTGCCCACTCATCCGGCATTCATCAGGACGGGGTGTTAAAAGCACAGAATACCTACGAAATTATGGCCCCAGAGCAAGTCGGCATTCGTCAGAACGAACTGAACCTGACCTCGCGCTCCGGCCGCCATGTGATCCAGCACCGGTTAAGCGATCTGGGCTACAGCAAAGACGACTACAACCTGGATGAGCTGTACCAGAGCTTTCTGGCACTGGCCGATCAGAAAGGCCGGGTGTTTGATTACGATCTGGAAGCCCTGGTGTTTTTCCAGAACCTGCAGGAGCAGGACGAGTTTTACCAACTGGAGTTCTTAAGCTCCTCCACCCATACCGGCCATGTGGCGAGCGCTACCGTCGGCCTGCGCTGCGGCGACGACCTGCTGACCGAAGCCGCCACCGGCAATGGCCCGGTCGAAGCGGCTTTTCAGGCCATTCAACGCATCAGCAAACTGCCTATCCGGATGGTAGATTTTAACTTATCCGCCAAAGGCAGCGGCGAAGATGCGCTGGGCCAGGTCGATATTATTGCCGAATTTGAAGGCCGCCGTTTTCATGGTGCCGGCCTTGCTACCGACATTGTCCGCGCCTCGGTGCTGGCCTATGTCCATGTGTTGAATATGATCCAACGCGCCCAGCAGGTCGATGCCTGCAAGCAAGCGCGTCAACGAACCGCAGGAGCAGAAACAGAATGAGTCAGACACGTTTTAAGGTTGCCGTCCTGGCAGGCGATGGCATCGGACCGGAAGTAATGGCCGAAGCCCACAAGGTACTGAATGCGGTTGAAGCGCGTTTTGGCCTGACTTTTGAGCGCACCGAGGCGCTGGTTGGCGGTGCCGCCATTGATGCCGTTGGTCAGCCACTGCCGCCGCAGACTTTATCCATTTGCCAGCAAAGCGATGCCATTTTGTTTGGCTCGGTCGGCGGCCCGAAATGGACCGGGCTGGCACCGGATCAGCAGCCCGAGCGTGGCTCTTTGCTGCCGCTGCGTAAAACCTTCGATTTATTCTGCAATCTGCGTCCCGGCCAGATTTACCCGGCCTTTGCCGAGTTATCGCCACTGCACCCGCGGGTCAGCAGTCAGGGCATGGATGTGCTGTGCGTACGCGAGCTGACCGGTGGCATTTACTTTGGCGAAAAAGGCCGCGGTGAGGACAGCGCCTTCGATACCCAGACCTACAGCACAGCAGAAATCAGCCGCATTGCCCGGGTGGCTTTTGAAGCGGCGCAAAAACGCAGCCACAAAGTGACCTCCATCGACAAAGCCAATGTGCTGCAAACCAGTATTTTGTGGCGCGAAGTGGTGACCGAAGTGGCGAAAGATTTCCCGGATGTTGCGCTGGAGCATATGTACATCGACAATGCCGCCATGCAGCTGATCCGTAGCCCACAACAATTTGATGTGCTGCTGTGCGACAACCTGTTCGGCGATATTTTATCCGATGAGCTGGCCGCCATTGCCGGCTCGATGGGCTTATTGCCTTCGGCCAGTCTGAATGGCAGTGGTTTTGGCCTGTACGAGCCAGCCGGTGGCAGCGCGCCGGATATCGCAGGCCAAGGCATTGCCAACCCCATCGCCCAAATTTTAAGTGCCGCCCTGATGCTGCGTTACAGCTTTGGGCTGGAAGACGCCGCTAAAGCCATTGAACAGGCGGTGCAACAGTGCCTGCAGCAGGGCATTGTCACCCGCGATATTCAACCCGATTCGTCCTATGGTACCGCCGATGTCGGCAGTGCCATCGCCAACGCCATTGCAGGAGCCTGAGCATGGGCCAGACCTTATACCAGAAAATTTACCAGAGCCATGTTGTCGGTCAGTTAAATGCCAGCACCGATTTGCTGTACGTCGACCGCCACCTGATCCACGAAGTGACTTCGCCACAGGCCTTTGCCGGTTTAAAGCAGGCCGGGCGGCCGGTGCGTCGGCCGGATCTGACCTTTGCCACCATGGATCACAATGTGTCGACCCAGCGTCGCAGCATGGACGCCGCTGGCGAAACCTCGCGCAAGCAACTGGAAGCCCTGGCAGAGAACTGCGATGAGCACCGCATTCCACTGCTGGATTTAACCCACCCGGATCAGGGCATTGTGCATGTGATTGGCCCGGAGCTGGGCTTAACCCAGCCTGGCATGATCATTGTTTGTGGCGACTCGCACACCTCAACCCATGGCGCTTTTGGTGCCCTGGCCTTTGGCATCGGTACCTCCGAAGTCGAGCATGTGCTGGCCACCCAAACCCTGCCACAGCAGCGCGCCAAAACGCTGAAGATTGAAATTAACGGCAGCCTGTCGGCGCATGTGACGCCAAAAGATGTGATCCTGGCGGTGATTGGTCAGCTGGGCACCGCAGGGGGCAATGGCTATGTCGCTGAGTTTTGCGGCAGTGCCATCCGCGCCATGAGCATGGAAGGCCGGATGACGCTGTGCAATATGAGCATTGAAATGGGCGCCAAAGCCGGTTTGATTGCCCCGGACGACACCACCATCGCCTATTTACAAGGCAAAGAGCACGCGCCCAAAGCCGAGCACTGGGAGGCAGCGGTCAGCTACTGGCAAAGCCTGTATTCAGACGCGGATGCTGTGTTTGATCAGGTGGTGACGCTGGATGCCAGCCAAATCAAACCACAGGTTAGCTGGGGTACCAGCCCGGAGCAGGTGATCGCCGTTGATCAGCCTATTCCATCAGCCGAGTCCTTTAGCGAAAGCAGCAAGCAGGATGCCGCCCGCCGTGCTTACGAGTACATGGGGCTGCAGCCAGGCCAGAAGCTGACCGACCTGGCGGTGGATGTGGTCTTTATTGGCTCTTGCACCAACAGCCGGATTGAAGATTTACGCGCTGCCGCCAGCCTGGTGAAAGATAAAAAGGTGGCTGCCGGCGTGCGCGCCCTGATTGTGCCTGGCTCTGGCCAGGTGAAGCGTCAGGCCGAAAGCGAAGGTCTGGCCACCATTTTCAAAGATGCCGGTTTTGAATGGCGTGAACCGGGCTGCTCGATGTGCCTGGGCATGAACGACGACCGGGTTGATGCCGGTCAGCGCTGCGCTTCGACCAGCAACCGCAACTTTGAAGGCCGTCAGGGCCGGGGCAGCCGTACCCATCTGGTCAGCCCGACCATGGCCGCCGCCGCTGCCATTGCCGGCCGTTTTGTAGACATCACCACAGGAGACTGGGCATGAATCCAAGCATCCACCCGGTATTTGCCAGCGGCCTGGTTGGCCCGCTGGATAAAAACAACGTCGATACCGATCAGATCATTCCAAAGCAGTTCTTGACCTCGGTCAGCCGCGATGGGTTTGCCGAAGCGCTGTTTTACGACTGGCGTTATCTGGCCGATGGCAGCCCGAACCCGGATTTTGTGCTGAACTTCCCACAGTATCAGGGTGCCACCATCCTGCTTAGCCGCGCCAACTTCGGCTGTGGCTCCAGCCGGGAGCATGCCCCCTGGGCCCTGCAGCAGTATGGTTTTCAGGTGATTATTGCCGAGAGCTTCGCCGATATTTTCTACAACAACTGCGCCAACAACGGCATGCTGCTGATTGCGCTGAGCAAAGGCAATATCGACAGCCTGTTCACCCGCTGCAACGAAGGGCCGCAGCAGTGGCAAATCGATTTAAAAAATCAGGAAATCCGCTTTGGCAACAATGCCGCACTCGGCTTTGAGATTGACCCGGATATCAAGCAGCGCCTGTTAAGCGGGCTGGATTTTATCGGCAGCAGCGAGCAGTTCGCGCCGCAAATTAGCGATTTTGAGCAAAGCCGCAAAACCAGCCAGCCCTGGCTGGGGTAAGCGCCTGGCATCAGTCCCGGTTCCGGGGCTGATGCAATCGCCTTTTCAGGCAGCTCCCTAGTTTAACAGCTGGATCTGAGCAGCACTGGTCACATCGATATGTGTTTGATAATAGTAGGTATTCATTAACCTGCCTTGGCAGAATAAATCTATGGTTACACGTCTGGCCGTGCCCTTAACCCGAATATCTTTGTTGATGAAAAACTCGGCTGCCGATTGACCGTGTTGCTCGGCAAGCTTTGCTGCAACTTCTGGCGAGATAGCGACAGTGATCGACCGTTGATCCCGGTAGTCCAACTGCGTATTTAAAAAAACTTTCCCACGTCGTACACCTGATGCTTTGATAGGCAGAATAAATTCACCTGTAACTCCGTCTGGTGCAACCTCCGCTGCCGCCGCAATGACTGTGCTGGTGTTGGTATACTGGGACGTTGGCAAGGTTGAGGCGCAGCCGCCAAGAAACAAGAATAATGCCGGTAACAGGTACTTCATCGGAAAAGCTCTCCTTTGCTTAATTAGGTGGTTCTGGAATGATTAAGAAACCATCATGTCTTTGAAGAGTCTCCACCAGATCCATGTTGTTTTGGGTTGGCGCATCATAATGGAAATGTGATGCACCAACAATCAGGTAACACAAAAAAATTTAATTTGTCACATAACATTAATCAAGAGCCTGGCTTTAAGCATGAATCACAAGCCCATTCATCCTTCGTTACAAAATAGAGCAAACAAGCTCCTTTAGTTTTACCCGCAGGTTCGCTACTTTAAATGCTCACTGTGCTAGCGGAGCCCTGCCATGTTATTTACCACCACCGATACCCTGCCCGGCTATCAGATCCAAACTGTGCTCGGTGTTGTCACCGGCAATGTCGTGCAATCCAAGCATGTTGGCCGCGATATTATGGCAGGCCTAAAAGGCATTGTCGGCGGAGAACTAAAAGGCTACACCGAGATGATGAGCGAAGCGCGGGACAAAGCCATTCAGCGACTGGTGGAAGAAGCCAGCAAACTGGGCGCCGATGCTGTGGTCGGTATTCGTTTTAGCACCAGCGCGATTTTGGCCGGTTCCAGCGAACTGCTGGCCTATGGTACTGCCGTCAAATTGCAGCGGGCCTGACAAGGCAAGCTGCATATAGCAGGATAAAGAACTTGAGCTCTTAGGTTGCCCCTTGCCTCTTCAGCACGTTGAGCACAACCAAACCTATTAGCCCGACAGCAAACAAAATGGCAAGCTCATACCACCAAGGCCAGCTTTCTGGTACCAGATACTTGATAGCATAAAATGTGCAGACACCTGCCAGGAATCCTTTCACGACCTTCTCTCCAATAATACGCTCATGATGCGCGACGCAACGCTGACTGTACACCTAATGCTAAAGCATAACCAATCGCAGCACCGATAATAGCTAGCAAGGTAGCATGAAATGGAATGAAAATTACAGCTAGTGAAGCAGTGGATGAAATATGATCTGGCGTATAAAGCGCATACTGCATCCCCCAGTAGCCCAGAAAGTGGATCACAAGCAAAGCAGCAAGCGCAAACCAAATAGCTGTTTTTCCTTGTGATGTAAATCGAAGCCTTGATTTTACAGCGACCAGCGCCAGTATCAGGTAAGGAATGGCCCTGAAATAAGCAGAAAATAGAAAGCTCTTCCACGTAAAGTATCTGGTTGCCGCCGTATAGCCATCACTGATGCTATATCCCCCTACTTTTATCGCCAGCAGCCAGTGCACGATGTTTTCATTGATGAAAACAAAGCCGATGATCATTAGCAGCCAGAATGACCATTTCATTCCCTTGTCCTTAGTGTACCAAACCATAGTTTTGCACTGCTGAATCCTGTTAACGCATGCCCCGATGCTGGGCGCCATCGATCGAAATGCACTCGCCATTGACCCACTGGGCACGGGGCGAAGCCAAAAATACAGCAACATCCGCAATCTCTTCGGCAGAACCAAGGCGGCCGGCCGGAATGCTGCTTTTTGCCATCTGGTAAATCTCTGGTTGATGCACTTTGAGCTGTGCCCAGATCCCTTCCGGAAACTCGGTTGAACCCGGTGCGATCGCATTCACTCTAAGCCCTTGCGCTGCATGCATCACCGCCAGTTTCTTGGCATAGGCGATCAATGCTGCTTTGGCTGCCGTGTAGCCATAATCGGGGCTCGGATCGCACTCCAAGCCAGAAATGGATGACACCAGAATGATAGAGCCCCTGCCCTGCTCCAGCAGCCAGGGGATCACTTGCTCGCAGGCATGGACAGCCGCCATCAGATCAACGGCTAAACTGGCATTCCAATCGTCAAGCCCAGGCCCCACTGCCAGTGCTGAAGCGTTATGCACCAGAATATCCACCCCACCCAAAGCTGCTCTGGCCGCGTTAAGAAAGGCCGAAAGGGCTTGCTGATCGGCCACATCGCAACTGGCTGCGTAAGCTTTCACTCCTTTTTGCAGCAGTTCACTCTCCGCTTTATGCAGCGAGGCCTCACCACGCGCACAAATGGCGACATTGGCACCCTCTGCCGCCAAACCCAGAGCAATAGCACGGCCAATACCGCGGCTGCCACCCAGCACGATGCAGTTCTTACCTGTTAATTGAAGATCCATGCTAACCATCCCGACTCAATGACCTGTCAAAGTATAGTTGAGATCAAGACAAAAGCTTTGTGTCGCGGTTTTTAGGAAAAAATTTGGGGCCAAAGCAACGTCGGCAACTTATCTAGTTAGTTACAAAGTAATGCGCTAGAGATACTTTAATTTTACCCTTCGTTTCGCTACTCTTGATGTTCAAAGAGAGACAGGAGCAATGGAATGTTATTTACCACCAGCGAGCCTGAGTATGAATAAGCTTAATGAACAGCAAGCCAAAACCGTTGCCGATGCACTACTGAGCCCACAGCAGGCAAAAATCGATGCCAAAAGGCAACGTCAGGAAAAAGCGCAACAGAAAGCCATGGCACAACGAAAGCGCATGGCATGGGCCTTGCCCTGCGTGGCTGGTGGCTTTGCAGTGGGATTGATAAAGACAGCTCCATGGTTGTCAGCCTTGTTGGCGTTGCTGGCTATCGCTGCATTATTGAAACTATGGCTTCGACCTACCATCAAGGAAGATCAATGAGTATCCGAACTGTATCAATTCCATCACTTCTGCTTACCCTAACAGCATGCAGCAGTACACCAAACCTCGAGCCCCCTACCGCCATGGATTTAACCAATGAACGCCATCGGGTAGCGCAGTACTGGCAAGTGACCCGGGCTGTTCGGCCCGAGTATCCAAAGCAAGCGGAACAACGAGAGCTCAATGGCTGCGTGCGTTTTCATCTGACCATTGATAACCATGGCCGCCCTCAGCAGATTGAACAGATTGCGTCCTTCCCGGCCGGGGTGTTCGACCATTCAGCACGGCGAGCCCTGGCAAAATTTCAGTGGCAACCTGGAGAGAAAAACCCGGCAGCGGCTCCCGTTCGGATCCCTTTTCAGATGGACTTTACTTTACAAGGGGGTGGAAGCAATGACCATGAGGCCTGGGCATTTTGTTTTATTACGGACAATGAAAATGCCACTGCCATTGAAGCACAAGCCATTGCAAGGCATTGGCTGCAACTGCTTGATCAAGGCCAGTATGAAGCCAGCTGGCAGCAGGCCGGCACTATGGTGCAACAGCAAGTCACTGCCGAACAATGGCAGCAGGCGCTTCAAGCCGCGCGCCAGCCATTAGGCGCTCTGATGAGCCGAACTTTGCACAGTCAACAAGCACACGGCAGCTTACCCGGTGCACCGGATGGCCGTTACCTGATCCTGACTCTGCAAAGCCAGTTTGAACACAAACAAGAAGCCATTGAAACCCTGACCTTGAAGTACCATCAGGGTAAGTGGCAACCGGTCGGTTATTTTATTCGCTAGCTCTGATAGCGGCCAAAGCAGCCATTGCTTCATCTGCTTTATCAGCAGGCACAAAAATATGATCGTGGTAATAAGCAGCCATCACATTGGCGCTGATACCGGCTGCTGCCAGAGCGGATGAGACTGCGGCCGTGAGGCCAACGGCCTCAAGACTGGAATGCACCGTCAGGGTGATCTGGCGAAAGCAGCCACTACACGACAAGCCCGCCGCCTCGGCCCGGGACTTTTCCAACACCAGGGTTAATCCTTCCGGTTCAGTAAAGCTTGCCAATGGCTGCAGTGCCAGATAGGTACTGACAGGCCCAGGCACAGAGCAATATACATACTCAGCCGGCTGTAGCTCTGGGTTTAATGAAGCTAACAATGCATCAAGCTCGGTAATTGCAGTATTTGCAGTCATCGCACCAACCCTCCAACGAATTGTATAAACACCAACATGCTGCGAAGCTTACATCCACAACACACTCAGCACTATCAGCGCCAGAAAAGCGCTGAGGAAAATCAGGTTGTAGATGGAACTGGTTAGCCAGAACTTCAGCAGGGTTTTGCCCCAGCTTTGCTGGTAGTAAAACTTTTGGCACAGCAACAAATACAGCGGGATCCACCACAGTAAAGCAGTTTTCAGCCAACCGACGGGACTGGCAAGCCAGGCCCAGGGGATGCTGCTTTGCAGCATGCCAAGCAGCAACACAAAGACACCCATTTGCAAAATAAAGCTGTGACTGTGCAGCGCCAGGATCAGGTGCTCCATATAAAAGCGGTTGGAGCGGATGTACATCAGCTTCAGCAATAAGGCAAACAGCGGCAGCAGCAAAAACATCATTTGCGGTGCCAGCGAAAAAAACTTATTGATCGCGAGCTTGGGGCTGGCAATCAAGGCATTAAAACGCTCATCAACCCGCTGCTGGGTTGCATCGGAAAGAAAAGGCAGTGGCAACGCATAGGGCAGCTTTTCCACGCCAACCAACTGAGTTGGCCCATTGTTAGCTGCTGTTATTTCGTCACCACGAGCCTCGGCCTCAATTTTTCGCATCAGCTCGCGCAAGGTAAGCTGGCTGCCATCCTCAATCTCGATCAAAATGCTGTCTGGATCAGTGTGAGAACTGTCTTCAATCGCCTGATGCGGTACCAACTGGGCCAGAATGAGAAAAGTGAGTACCGAGGTAAAAATATACAACCGCAGCGGCGGCACATAAGGCACCCTGTGTCCCTGCACATAGCGGCGGGTTAAAAACCCCGGTCGAAACCACAGCGGCCACAAGGTTCGCCATAAACGGCTGTCCCAGTTGCTAAACTCGCCAAAAAACTCGCTCAGCACCCCAGTCAGATTCCGAATGTAGCTCTTCTTCTCCTGACCGCAGTGATGGCAGAAGGCCCCTTGCAGGGCGGTACCACAGTTATCGCAGTGTTTTAGCAAGGTTTCCATGCTGTTTATTCTTGTTATGTAAAAAGTCCTGACCTGATTTTACGTGAGCACTGTGTTTTGGCAATAGCCCGCATAAAAGCCACCTTACCGACCTTCGTCGGCTTTTTTTCAGTGTGAAATCAGGCTATTGTTATACTAATTTTGAAACTCGCTGAGATGGAGCCGCCTGTGGCGACAAAAACCAAGCAAAAAACCCCTGCCTACGACTTTGACAGCATTATTATCGGCACCGGCCCGGGTGGTGAAGGGGCGGCGATGAGCCTGGCCAAAAGTGGCCAACGGGTCGCCGTAATTGAGCGCTATCAGTCGGTCGGTGGCGGCTGCACCCATTGGGGCACCATCCCCTCCAAAGCGCTGCGCCACTCCGTCAGCCGCTACATTGAATACAAAGAAAACCCGTTGTTTCAGCTGGATGAAAACAAAACCCATCTGACCTTTGATGAAATTCTCAAGCATGCGGCTGGCGTTATCCGCAAACAAGTGCGGCTTAGAAGCAGCTTTTACGATCGCAACCGGGTGACGATTTTTCATGCTGATGCCACCTTTGTTGGCCCACACCAGCTGGAAATCACCGAAGCCGATGGCTCCAAGCAGGTGCTAAGCGCCGCCAATATTGTCATTGCCAGCGGCTCGCGCCCTTACCGGCCAGCCTCTGTCGACTTTAATCACCCGCGCATTTACGACAGCGATACCATCTTGTCGCTGCGTGATGATCCGCGCCATGTCATTATTTATGGTGCCGGCGTGATTGGCTGCGAGTACGCCTCGATTTTCCGCGGCCTTGGGGTACGGGTCGATCTGGTCAATAACCGCGATCGCCTGCTGGCCTTTATGGACAGTGAGATTTCGGACTCGCTCAGCTACCACTTCTGGAATTCCGGTATCAATATCCGTCATGGTGAGGAATTCGACCACATCGAAGGCCGCGACGATGGCGTGGTGCTGCATTTAAAATCCGGCAAGAAAATGAAAGCCGACTGCATTCTGTTTGCCAATGGTCGCACCGGCAACACCGACAGCCTGAACCTGGCTGCGGTGGGGCTAAAAGCCGATGGCCGTGGCCAGTTGAAGGTCGACGACAACTACCAAACCGAAGTACCGCACATTTATGCGGTGGGCGATGTGATTGGCTACCCCAGCTTAGCCAGCGCGGCCTACGATCAGGGCCGTATTGTCGGTACCGCCATTGTCAAGGGCCAGTGCGAAAGCCAGCTGATTACCGATATCCCGGTGGGCATTTACACCATTCCGGAAATAAGCTCAGTCGGTAAAACCGAGCAGGAGCTGACCGCTGCCCGTATTCCCTACGAAGTAGGCCGGGCCCAGTTCAAGCACCTGGCCAGAGCCCAGATTGCCAACACCAATGCTGGCAGTTTGAAACTGCTGTTTCACCGCGAGACCAAAGAAATTTTAGGCATTCACTGCTTTGGCGAACGGGCGGCGGAAATCGTCCATATCGGTCAGGCCATTATGATGCAAAAAAATGGTGGCAATACCATTGAGTACTTTGTTCATACCACCTTCAACTACCCTACCATGGCCGAAGCCTACCGGGTGGCGGCATTGAATGGTTTGAATCGGTTGTTTTAAGGTTTTGCAGAGCCCTTAAACGCACAAAGCCTGGCAACTGCCAGGCTTTGTGCGTTTTTACCGCATTTAATCGTCGGTATTCATATGGTAGGTCGGGCTAAAGGATTGCACCGCCTCGACAAAGACACTGACCCGCTCAGGATCCACATCTGGTGTGATGCCATGGCCGAGGTTAAACACATGGCCACTGCCCTGGCCGTAGCCATCCAGAATGGTCTGCACTTCCTGGCGAATGCGCTCTGGCGTACCCAATAAAATATTCGGGTCCATATTGCCTTGCAGCGCTACCTTGTCGCCGATGCGCTTACGCGCCTGGCCGATATCCATGGTCCAATCCAGGCCCACACCATCGCAGCCAGTGGCGGCGATTTGCTCCAACCAGAGGCCACCGTTTTTGGTGAATAAGGTCACCGGTACCTTGCGGCCATCGGCTTCACGGGTTAAGCCATCGACAATCTGCTGCATGTAACTGAGCGAGTACTCTTTGTAATCGCGCGGCGTGAGCACCCCGCCCCAGGTATCGAAAATCATAATGGACTGAGCACCCGCAGCAATCTGAGCGTTCAGGTAAGAGGTGACGCTTTGCGCCAGCTTATCCAGCAGCATGTGCAGCACTTCCGGCTCGCTGTACATCATCTTTTTAATGATGCTGAAGGTCTTGCTGCTGCCACCTTCCACCATGTAGGTCGCTAAGGTCCAGGGGCTACCGGAGAAGCCAATCAGCGGTACTTCACCGTTCAGTTCGCGGCGAATGGTACGTACCGCATCCATCACATAGCGCAGCTCTTGCTCCGGATCCGGAATGGGCAGGTTCACCACATCCATAAAATCACGAATAGGCCGCTCAAACTTTGGCCCTTCGCCAGCGCCAAAATAAAGTCCTAAGCCCATGGCATCCGGAATGGTCAGAATATCGCTGAATAAAATCGCCGCATCCATCGGGTAACGGCGCAGCGGCTGCAAGGTCACCTCACAAGCCAGCTCCGGGTTTTTGCACAGCGACATAAAATCACCGGCTTGAGCCCGGGTCGCGCGGTACTCTGGCAAATAACGGCCAGCCTGGCGCATCATCCAGATGGGGGTACGGTCCACGGGTTCTTTGCACAAGGCGCGCAGGTAACGATCGTTTTTTAATTGCATGATGGGAACTGTCCTCGAAATGAATGGCGCTATCTTAACATTGCTACGGCAAGGGCTCTAGTTCCAATGCGGATCCAAATCAAACTGACCGCAGACTGAATATTACAAAAAAAGTTCAAAAAGACGCTTGTATGCAGAAAATAAATCTGCTATAAAATGAGTGCGCTAGTGAAGAATAAGAATAAAGAAGCCCGTTTACGGGACCTGTTAATCACCCGGTGTTACTAAGCGCTACGGTGATTTAAGCCACGTTAAGTGGCTTTTTTATTGCCTGCAATCCGCTGCTGCACCAGCTCAATCATTTGTCCGGATAAGGTTTGCACCGGAGGCACCTCTGGCAAAGCCGTTAAGTCAAACCAATGCGCCTCTTCAATTTCATTCGGCTGACAGCGGATATCACCGCCAACATAGCGGGCAATAAAGCCGGTCATCAACGAATGGGGAAAAGGCCAGGGTTGGCTGCCCACATACTCTAGCCTGTCGATATCGATCCCGACCTCTTCTTTAACTTCCCTGATGGCGGCTTGCTCCAGCGTTTCGGCCGACTCGACAAAACCAGCCAGAATGGAGAAAAAACCTGCTTTGTGGCGGCTGGAGCGTGCCAGCAATAACTGTTCATCCTTCACCACGCCCACCAATACACAGGGCGCGATGCGCGGATAGCAACGGTGGCCACAGCGATGACACAAAGCCGCCAGCTCCCAACTCACCAGATGCATGGCAGAACCACACTGGCCACAAAAACGATGGGTTTGGATAAAGAGTGCCACCTGTACTGCCCGGGCTGCCAATTCAAAAATCGCCTCACCAAAATGCAACAACTGCCTTGGGTTTTGCCAGTTCTCTTCATCATCCCGCCGATCATTGACCACCCAATAATACACCGGCTTACCATTCAACTGGCCTAGTGTGCCACTTTGCTCTGGCTCACCAAACAGTGGCACCAGCTCGGCCATGCTGCTAAAAAGCAAAGCATGCTGTGTTTCGGGCCAGTACAACCGCTGTTGGTTGACAATGAACCAGTAGCCCTGAGTATCGGCCTGAAGCGGTAGACTGTGACTGATCATCATTCATCCTTGTTTTAGGAACATTTAGCAACAATGGTTGGCCTGCTGCCTGACTGGGGGTATGATAAATGGTCAAAGAGTTCAGACCAATGAAAAAAGCATTGATTTTAGCAGCAGAATTCTTTTAAGTAGACTTAAGACCAGACAGGGTAAGGAGCAGGTCATGTACAGGCGGGTTCAGGCAGCACAACAAAAGTGGGGCGGCGCTTTAACCGCAATCGATCATTGGCTGGAAGAACGCCAGCAACTGATCATCAGCTACTGCAAACTGGCTGGCTTGCCACCGTTTGATGACAAACAACGCGCTAAACCCAGCCAGGAAGCGGTGCAGGAATTTTGCCAGATCCTGATGGATTATCTGTCGGCCGGTCATTTTGAAGTCTATGAGCAAATCGTGTCGGAATGCGCCATCAATGGCACCGACAGTCGGCAATTAGCCAATCGCTTGTATCCGAAAATCGCTGTTTCTACCGACTTAGCACTGGATTTCAATGATAAATACGCAGAGCACTTCAGCACCCGCCAAAGTGGCGCTTTTGATCTGGAGTTATCCGATCTGGGGCAAGCACTGGAAGAGCGCTTTGAGCTGGAAGATGAGCTAATCCACACCTTGCATCACAAACACAGTGATCGGCAAACGACCGCCTGAGACCACTGCAGTACAGCAAAAGGGCAGCTGATGGCTGCCCTTTTTCATGCTGAGTTGGCTGTTACTCGCCGGCTTTTTTGACATCCAGCAGCTCAACTTCAAACACCAGTACGCTGTTTGGTGGGATCACGCCCATGTCACGCTCACCGTACGCCAGTTCAGATGGAATGGTGAAACGGAACTTAGAGCCCACATTCATCAGTTGTACGCCTTCGGTCCAACCCGGAATCACCCGGTTTAATGGGAATTCGATCGGCTCACCTCGCTCGTGCGAGCTGTCAAATACGGTGCCATCGATCAGAGCGCCCTGATAGTGCACCTTCACGGTATCCGCCGCCGCTGGTTTCGCCCCGTCGCCTTGCTCCAGCACTTCGTACTGCAAGCCAGACTCGGTGACCTGCACGCCATCTTTGCTGGCATTGTCTGCCAGATAACGCTGGCCAACCGCTTTAGCTTCTGCTGCCGCAGCCTGAGCCTGCTGTTCCTGCTTTTCCCGGAAGCTTTGATCCAGGGCCGTCAAATGCTGCTGGATGTCTTCCTCAGTGACAATCGCTTTGCCCGCGATAGCATCTTTCATGCCCCGCACGATCAGATCGGCATCCAGCTCAATGCCCATGGCCTGATGCTCAGCGACCGCATTTTCAATGTAGTAGCCAGCAGACACACCAAAGCTGTACGATTGTTTCTGGGTATCGGTCGTCAGTGTCACCGGGCCTTCATCGGAAACGGAAGCAGGCTGACAAGCAGCCAGAGTAAGAACAGATGCAGCCACCAGGCTGAGTTTGGTTGTTACACGCATTATTTTCTCCAAATCGGGCAGCCTAAGCTGCGCACTGTGTTATGATTTTAATCATCCACCTATACTAACGGTTTGTGGAGATGAGGTTAAGCCATCACAGCAAATATCTGCCAATTTTCCTGCTTTCACTGTTAACGGCAGCCTGCAGCCGGGTAGAAACCACGCCAGTGCAGCAATGGAAACACGCTGCACAGGCTACCTATGCAGCAGCTATCTCCAGCGATGGTCGTTATGCGGTGCAATCGTCGGTGCAACATGGCATCACCATTTGGGATACCGAACGCCAGGGCCTGATGTATCAGTGGAATCATCGCGATGCCGATGAAAACATTGTGTTTGCACTGGCGATAAGCCCGAACAACAGCCATGTGCTGAGCGCCGACCGCACCAACTTTGCTTTGTGGCGCATTGCCGATGGCGAAAATGTCGGGTTTTGGCAACTGGATGAGTCTTCAGTGCGCGATATTGCTGTGTCGCACAATGCGGAGCACCTGCTTATTGGTAAAGGCAATGGCGGTGTGCAGCACATTACCTTTGCCAGCGGCCGGCGGTTGGAGTTTTTAGGCCACAGCGAGCGCATCAACAGTGTCGACTTGTCACCTAATGGGCGCTTTGCCCTGACCGGTGGCAATGATTACATGGCCTATTTATGGAATACCGAAACCGCCCAGATCATTCACAGCTTTCCACACCCAAGCCGGGTCACCAAGGTTGCCCTGGACCCGCAAGGCCGTTTTGCCTTTACCGCCGATAGCCAAAACACCGCACAAATCTGGGATATCCAGACCGGTCAGCTGGTCAGCCGGCTGCAATTTACCGCCCGCCAGCAAATTTTCAGTGCAGTGCGCTTTAGTGACGATGGCCGCTGGTTGGCCACTGGTGCCCCCAGCCGCAATCTAGCCTTATGGGATGTGCAAACGGGCCGGGAGCTGCAGCGCTGGCGGGTGTCACCGCGAGTTGGCAGTCGTCCACCCAGCGCCGCGGTGCATGCCGTGGCGTTTTTTGGCCAGGATCAATTGCTCAGCGAAAGCTCCAGTGGTTTGGCTGAAGTGTGGCAGATCCAACTGGACAGCCCTTGATAGTATTGCTTAGACTTGCGCCCCTAAACCCAAGACGAGTATGACCATGAGCAGCACAGAACCAGACGAGCTGGAACTTCATATTATCGAGCTGGAAAGTAAGATTGCCTTTCAGGATGATGCCATGCAGCATCTGAGCAAAGAGTTGCTGGAGCACCAGAAGCAAATTAAGGTACTGCAGCAGCAGGTGCTGCTGCTGGCGAAGCAATTGCAGCGGCAGGATCAGGATGAAATGATGCCACAGGATCAGGAACCACCACCGCCGCATTATTGATGCGGCATTAGCCGGTTATTCCGGTTTAAACACCCCGATCAGCTGCTCACTGGCACGCGCCGCTTTGCTTACCTCGGCATCCGGCTGCGTCATCTGGTAGCCGCACTGCACGCATTCCACCTTTTCTACATTGTGCTCTAAAAACAGCATCATGCTGTCCATGGCATGGCATTTGGGACAGGCTGCGCCGGCGATAAAGCGCTTTTTCTTGCGGGTATTCATAAAAATCTCGATCAGTGAACTCTGCCCATTATACATCAGTGACCACTGAAATGATCAGTAGTCTCACCCACTGTACTCGCTGAGCAGCCTCTTCTTCGGGTATACTGCCTGCTTTGTGCCAGCCCGCAACCGAGATGCTTTCATGATCCAACTGCAACACCTTGAACTACGCCGTGGCAGCAAAGCCCTGTTCAGCGATGCCAACCTGACCATCTTCCCTGGCCAGAAAATCGGCATTATTGGTGCCAATGGCTGCGGTAAGTCCTCCTTGTTTGCCTGCTTTTTGGGCCAGCTGGCACCCGATGCCGGAGAGCTGAGCATTCCGGCCAGCTGGGCCATATCGACGGTGGCGCAGGAAACGCCGGCATTGGACTGCCCGGCGATGGATTATGTGTTGCAGGGCGATGAAGTGCTCTACCCTTTGTTGCAGTTATTGAAACAAGGCGGTGACGGTGAGCAGCTGGCCAAAGCGCACCAGCAGATTGAACAACTGGGTGGCTACAGCGCCGAAGCCAAAGCCGGCATTCTGCTGGCAGGCCTGGGCTTTGATGGCACCATGCAGCAACAGGCGGTGAAATCCTTTTCCGGTGGCTGGCGCATGCGGCTCAATCTGGCTAAGGCGTTGATGAAACCCTCGCAGCTGTTGCTGCTGGATGAGCCCACCAACCACCTGGATTTGGATGCCGTGCTCTGGCTGGAAAAATACCTGCAAAGCTACGATGGCACCTTATTGCTGATCAGTCACGACCGCGACTTTCTGGATGCCGTCACTGACAGCATTATTCACATTGAACGCCAACAAGTGCAACTGTACAAGGGCAATTACAGCCAGTTTGAGCGCCAACGCGCCGAGCGGCTGGCTCAGCAGCAATCCATGTTCGAGAAACAGCAGCAGCAAGTGGCGCATTTGCAGCAGTTTATCGACCGCTTTAAAGCCAAAGCCTCGAAGGCCAAGCAAGCACAAAGCCGGGTGAAAGCCTTAGAGCGCATGACGATGCTGGCACCGGCCCATGTCGACTCGCCCTTCAGCTTTGCCTTTCGACCACCCAAGGCTTTGCCAAACCCATTGCTGAAGCTGGAAAAAGTGCAGCTGGGCTATGGCAATCACACCATTTTGCACAACATCAATTTTCAGTTGCTGCCAGGCAGCCGCATTGGCTTATTGGGCCGTAACGGCGCCGGTAAATCGACGCTGATCAAACACCTGGCAGGCAATCTGCCGGCCCAGGCCGGTGAACTCTGGACCGCCAGCGGCATCAGTCTGGGTTATTTTGCCCAGCATCAACTGGAAACGCTGCGCCCAAGCGACTCAGCCCTGCTGCAATTGCAACGACTAGACCCAGCGGCCAGCGAGCAAAGCCTGCGTGATTTTCTGGGTGGCTTTGGTTTTCATGGTGATAAGGCGCTGGAGCCCTGTGCACCATTTTCCGGTGGTGAAAAAGCCCGGCTGGTATTGGCTTTGCTGGTGTACCAACGCCCCAACTTACTGCTGCTGGATGAGCCAACCAACCACCTGGATCTGGATATGCGCGAAGCCATCGTGATGGCATTGCAGGACTTTGAAGGCGCCATCGTGGTGGTGTCGCACGATCGCCACTTGCTGACCAGCACCACCGATGAGTTTTATCTGGTGGCCGATGGCAAGGTAGCCCCTTTTGCCGGAGATTTGCAGGATTACTACCAATGGCTGCAGCAAGACAGCCGCAAACAAAGCAGCCAGGCCGCATCAACCTCGGCCAAAAGCGACAGTGCCAACCAGCGCAAAGATCAAAAGCGCCTCGAAGCCGAACTGCGTAATTTGCTTAGGCCTCTGAAGAAAAAACTGGAGCAGGCCGAGACCCAACAAGAGCAGTTAACGGCCCGACTGACTGAGCTGGAGCAACTACTGGCAGAGCCAGAACTGTACGAAGCTACGCGTAAAGCTGAGCTGACCGAACGACTGGCCGAACAGGCCAATGCCAGCAAAACCCTGGCTCAGGTGGAAGAAGACTGGTTCTTGCTGCAGGATGAGCTGGAGCAAACCGAACAGGCGTTCTGGCAGCAACATGGTTAAGCTACCAAGCAGCGAACAGTTTTGGCAGTTTTGCCTTGAGCACTATCCAGGCCTGCAACAGCCTTTACTGAGATTACAGGATGATGTAGGTGCCAATGTCAATGTACTGCTGCTGTTGCTTTATGCAGAGCAACATCGCTGGCACTGGTCTGCAACAGAGATAACCCGGCTGCACCAGGCGGTACAGCCTGTCCATCAGCAGGTCACCCTGCCGATTCGCCAATTACGCCGCCAGTTAAGTGAGCAACCAACCATCAAAGTCGCCCTGCTGCAAGCCGAGCTGGCCGCAGAGCAACTGGAGCAGCAAGCTCTACTCGCGGCCTTGCCAGAACCCACAGCCGGTAAAGCTGCCGATTTGATCCGTGACTATCTGACGCAGCTGGCCCCGTCAACTGAGCGCTGGCAGCAGACATTATTTGATCTGCGTCAAAGCCAGGCTCGCTAACCACAGCTTGGCTGTCACAGCCACCGCAAAGCTTGATCCAGGTCAGTTTTTATCCAACCACTTGCTTCTACACTGAGTGCAGTTATCAGACAGGAGGAGCATCCCATGAACCTGTGGCAAGAATTTATATCCGATCCGGTGATCTTTATTTCCTTTACTGGCCTCGCCATTGTGATTGGCCTCTGCATCTTTTATGCGGTGTACTTTCTGTACAAAATTGACCACGACGAACAGGCAACGAAGTAAGCAACCACCACCAGAGCCGCAGGCCACAGCTTGCGGCTTACAGCTTTAAGGTGCAGCGCCAGTTGCCAGTTAGCACAAACCGCTGCTTTTTTTAAGAGTTCCTCTTGCATTTTCCCGAGCCTGGCGCCATCTTAGGACTTGTCATTCGCTTTTTTGTGGAACCTTGATGCAGCTGTTCCGTTCACTCTGGTTGTTGTTGCTGGTCACTGGCTTTAGCCAGTCGCAGCCTTATGCCAGTAGCGAAGCCTCGGTCCTGCCGCAGCAGGACAGCATTGCTGCGCTACTGCAACACAGCAGCGATTGGGTACAGCATACAGAGTCGCCGGATGACCATGATGCGACCACCACAAGTACCCAGCCACAGCAACTAGCCAGCCTTCACCGGATAGCTACCCCGACCACTACCGCTGAACCGGTCGCAGTTCGCAATGCCAATCCTGCCCGAGCCCCACCGGTTTTATCCTGCTAACACAACAGTCATTTTTTTGCTCCGACCTTGGAGCCTAACTGCTTTGTTGCATCAGCCTATCCGGCTGCTGCGGAGGATTGACCATGAAACACCTGACCCTTTACCCACTGGATGCCTTTGATCATCTGGTGCAACCCAATGAATGCCATCAGCAAGAGCTTGGCACTGCCGCTATCCAGTGGCTGACCGACTTTCAGCAGCACCAGCCAAGTTTGCTGGAAGCCGAAACCCTGGCCACCGAAGCATTGATGATGCTGGAGCGTGAACACAGCACACTCAAGCTGGTGGTGGATACCGATGAAGAGTTGGTTGGGCTGATTAGCCCACAGCAATTATCGGCGCAAAGCATTATGCGCCGGGTGGTGATGGGCGAAGCCCGCGATGAAATCACCGTGCGGGATCTGATGCTGCCACGCAGCCGGTTAAAAGCGCTGGCCTACCAGGACTTACTGCACAGCAAGATAGGCGATGTGCTGAGTACCTTACAGCGCGAAGGCGAGGCTTTCTGTTTGGTACTGGATCGCGACAACCATCAGATCCGTGGTGTGCTGAGCAGTGAAGCCATCGCCAAGCGCTTGCAGCTGCCACTGAAAGTCACGCCAGCGCCGACCTTTTTGCAGTTGTTTGACTCGGTACTGGCCTGAGCTGTCAGCAGCTAGCGGGATAGCCAGCAGCAGGCCCGCTCACGCGGGCCTGTGTTTCGCAGAGTCACGGTTAATGACCAGCCAGCTGCATTGACTCTATCAACACCGAACCGGTTTGCACGCCGCCGCGTACATCCACATCCTTACCGATGGCGACAATGCGCTGAAACATCTCGTTCAGATTACCGGCAATGGTCACTTCAGCTACCGGGAACTGAATTTCACCGTTTTCGACCCAGAAACCTGCAGCACCGCGTGAGTAATCGCCGGTAACGGTATTCACTCCCTGGCCCATCAGTTCGGTCACCAGCAGGCCACGTCCCATTTGCTGACAAAGGGCGGCTAAATCCTGCTCGCCATGCTGCACCAGCCAGTTATGAATGCCGCCGGCATGGCCGGTACTGGCCAAGCCCAGTTTGCGGGCCGAGTAACTGGTCAGCAACCAGCTGGACAGTACGCCCTGCTCAATCACGGCTAAATCACGGGTTTTCACCCCTTCCGCATCAAAAGGACTGGAGGCCAGCCCCTGCCGCAGATGAGGCCGCTCGATGATGTTCAGATGCTCTGGGAAAATACGCTGGCCTAACTTATCCAGCAAGAAGCTGGACTGACGGTAGATGCTGCCACCGCTGATGGCACTGACCAGATGGCCAAACAAGCTGCTGGCGATATCCGCGCGGAAAATCACTGGTACCTTCTCGGTAGGCACCTGGCGCGCATCCAGCCGGGCAACGGTTTCCTCGGCAGCTTCACGACCAACCTGCTCCGGGCTGAGCAATTTGGCAAAGTCGCGGTGCACGCTGTAGCTGTAATCGCGCTGCATGTCCTGCTCGGTTTTACCGATCATCACACAGCTGATGCTATGCCGGCTGCTGGGATACCCCACCAACTGGCCATGGCTGTTGCCATAGACCTTGATGCCCTGATGCGATGAAAACGACGCTCCTTCGGAATTGACAATACGGCTGTCGTAATCAAAAGCGGCCTGCTCGGCACGGGCGCAACTGGCAATCGCCTCAGTGGTATCCACCTGGTGCGGGTGAAACAAATCCAGCTCTGGCGGGTTAAACTCCAGCCAGGCAGCTTCGGCTACGCCGGCACATGGGTCTTCGGAGGTATAGCGGGCGATATCGACCGCAGCTTCGACCGCACGCTTCAGGGCTTGCGGGCTGAGATCAGCGGTAGACGCCGAACCTTTGCGCTGACCAAAGTACAAACTGATGCCAAGGCCACCATCCTGATTAAACTCCAGTGTTTCCACCTCGCCATGGCGCGTTTCGACACTCAGACCACGGGTGCGGCTCATCGACGCCTCAGCGCTGCTGGCGCCCAGCTGTTTGGCATGCGCCAGCACCTGGCTGACCGCTTCTTTGACTTCCGCAATTTCCTGCTGGATATCTTGCTGTATGTGCTGCTGTGATGCTTGCATAGCCCCTCGTTATTGCAATAAAGAGCTCGCTCGTTGCAAGGCGCTGCTCTTTCCCACCGCGATACGTTATAATGATGGCATATAGTGTACTCAGATAAGTGACAAGATGACAGAATTTCTCCACGGCGACTGGGATGAAGACGAAGAGCTGAAGAGCAAAAGCCAGGTAAAGCGCGAAATGGAAGCCTTGCAGAAGCTGGGTGAAGAGCTGGTGGCGCTGGCACCGGCCTCCCGTGCCAAAGTACCGATGGACGACGAATTGAAAGATGCCTTGCTGCTGGCCGACAAGCTATCGAGCAAGCGCGAAGCCCTGCGTCGCCATATCCAGTTTATTGGCCGTTTAATGCGCAGCCGGGATATCGAACCGATTGAGCAGGCGCTGGCGCTGATCCGCAATACCAACCAGGCGGCTACCCGCAAGTTTCATCTGGTGGAACAATGGCGCGATCGCCTGCTGGCAGAAAAAGATGCCGTCACCGCCTTTGTTGCCGAGTACCCGGAGGTGGACGTGCAGCAGCTGCGTCAGCTGATCCGTCAGGCGCAAAAAGAGCAGCAGAAACAGCAGCCGCCAAAAGCCTTTCGTGAATTGTTTCAGCTGATCCGCCCTTACATCACCACCGAGCAGTGAGCTCCTGTTCTGCCGCCACCAGCATTGCGCTGCTCGGATAGCCATGCTGGCGGTGCTGCGGATGCCCCTGAGCCGTAAAAGCCCATAGGCGCTGGCCATAAAATCAGTTACCATTCTGCTTACAGTTGGTGATCAAGAACACAGCCCTATGGAAACCGTGCCCTTTCACAATAGCTCTGTTGCCCCTAATCAGTTACCCGCTCTGGAGCAGCTGGACTGGCAGCCGTTATCGCCCCGCTACAGCCGTTTAAACCTGTGGCTGAACAGCGCAACCAGCCTGTTGCTGCTTCTACTAACCCTGGCCTTCTGGTTGCAACCGTTCTGGCAGCCAAGTGAGCACAACCAACAAATCCTGCTGGCTTTTGCCGGCTTGCTGATTGCCGGCAGCTTGTGGGTCACCTTGTATTGTTTTCTGGCCTTTCCTCGCAAGCGTTATGCCCTGCGTGAACACGATTTGAGTTTTCACAGCGGGCTTTGGTTTGAGAAAAGTGTCACTCAGCCGATTTTGCGCATTCAGCACATTGAACTAAAGCGCGGTCCGATTGAACGCCGGGCCGGGCTGGCGACCTTGCAGGTGTTCAGTGCTGGCGGCGCCCTGCATACGTTTGAAATCCCGGGCTTACCTGTGGCGGATGCAAAGAAAATCCGCCAGTTTATTCTGCAGCACAAGAGTAGTCGTCAGCATGACTGAGCAACCTGTTAGCAGCCAGGCTGAAGCAACCGAGCTGCAGACCCTGCGGCAATGGCAGCGGGTGTCACCGATTGCGCTGCTGTACTTTTGTTTACGTCTTATCAAGGCCGTGTTTGGCAATATGGCTTATCTGGCCCCGACCTTGCTGGTGTTTTATCAGGGCATCAAACGCCACCCGGGCTATTTTGCGCTGGCACTGCTGGCGGTTGGTGCTCTGTTGCTGGTTATCGCTTTGCTGCGTTATCTGGCCTTTCGCTTTCGTGTCACCGGCGATACGGTGGAAATCCGCTCTGGCGTGCTGCGTAAAAAGCAGCTGAACTTACCCTTTAGCCGCATCCAGAATGTACGGCTGCAGCAACCGCTGTATTACCGACCCACCGGGCATCTGTGTTTGCAACTGGATACCGCAGGCTCCAACCAGCAGGAGGCCCAGCTCGCCGCCTTGCCCAAAGCACTGGCCACCGAGTTGCAACAAGCCATTTATGCTGTGCAGCAGCAAAACCCACAGCAAACTGCTGATCCGGAGCAGCCGGTGCAGCCAGAGACCGTCAAAACCACCAGTGATGAACGCCTGCTCTGCCAGCGCTCGGTCAGCGATCTGGTGCTTTATGGCATCAGCAACAACCGGGTGATGCTGGCCCTGGGCCTGGCGGCTCCATTTTACAACCAGTTGACCATGATACTTGGTGATCTGTTTCAACGGCTGGGGCTGGACATTAGTCACTGGTTTAACCCCGAGCAGCAGTCCTGGTTCTGGCTTGGACTGGCCGTACTGGCCTTGACCATGCTGATTATGCTGCTGATCACCTTGTTTTCCATTGCCGCCTCAGTGCTCAGCTATTATCAGTTCACCCTGGTACGCAGCGAGGATCGTTATATCCGCCGCAGCGGCCTGCTGACCCGGCATGAAATCAGCATGAAACCTTCCCGTTTGCAGTGGATCAGGCTGCAGCAGGACTGGCTGGATAAAGTCTTTGGCCGCTGCAACCTGCGTTACGAGCAAGTGCAGGCACCAATGAGCGCCGCTCAGAGCCATGCCGAGCATGGCAAAATCATGGTACCTGCCCTGTATCCACGCGAGGCACAGCAGCTGCTAAGCGAAGCCTACCCGGATCAGCAACTGCCTAAGATAAACTTTCGGCCGGTAAACTGGCGCTTTGTGTTACCGAGCCTGCTGCTGTTCTGGCTGCCTGCGCTTGGCATCAGCCAGTGGGCGCTGCGGCCGGACGATGCACTGCTGGCCAATCTGCTGTTACCACTCTTTGCGCTGCTGCTGGCACTCCTGCTGCTGCGCTGGCGCCGCTTTGGTTATGCCACCGACGAGCACTACCTGTACCTGCGCCGCGGCGTCATCGGGGTGGATTATTTCTGCGTGCCCCTGTACAAATTGCAGCAAGTCGCCCGCCAGCAACACTGGCTGATGCGCCGCGCCAGGCTGCGCCATCTGCAGTTGGTGTTTGCCTCCGGCAGCCTGAGCATTCCTTACATGCCGGCAGAGGATGCCGAACAGATCGCCAATGACGCCCTGTATCAGGCGCAAAGCAGTAATAAAGGCTGGATGTAACCCTTGGCTGGATCAGTGTTCTATAATGACAAAGGCCCGAGAACGGGCCTTTTGTTAGTGCAGTAGGCTGGTTTAGACTTTACGCAGCCAGCCGTGCTTGTCTTCGGCTTTGCCCCATTGAATGGCATTCAGCGCCTGGCGCAGCTTCATGGTGATCGGGCCAGCTTCGCCGCTGCCAACCTGGTGCTCCTGAGTCCCACGGATCAAGGTACCCACCGGGGTCAGCACGGCTGCTGTGCCAGACAGCGCAGCTTCGGCGCCAGGCTTGGCTGCACGTTCCAGCAGCTCTTCTACCGTTAGTTCGCGCTCTGAGACTGTCATGCCCAGATCACGTGCCAGCGTTAAAATAGAATCGCGGGTGACTCCGTGCAAGAAGCTGGTATCCAGCGCCTTAGTAATGATTTCATTGCCGTCAATCAGCAGGAAGTTGGCAGCACCGGTTTCCTGAACATCGCCGCCTGGGCAGAACAGCACCTGATCGGCCTGCACACTGGCGCGGGCTTTTAAAATCGGCTGCAGCGCGCTGGCGTAGTTGCCACCGCTTTTGACCATGCCCATATGGGCCGCACAGCGGGCACCATTTTCTTCCAGCAACAAACGCAGTGGCTTGGCACCACCGGCAAAGTAATCACCGACCGGTGACAGCAGCACATACAGCAGCGATGACGATGTTGGTGCCGCCGCTTTGCCGATGGCCGCTTCGGTACCAATATGCGTAGGCCGGATGTACATGGATCCCGGCGGGGCCGGTACTTCGGCAGCAAAACGCTGCACGATGTCGATGATCATCTGCTCCAGCATCGGCGCCTCAAAGGCTGGTAAAGACAGCAACTGACTGCTTTGTTGCATCCGGGCCACGTTGCGATCCATCCGGAACAGATGGATGGAGCCATCGTCATGCCGGAAGGCTTTTAAACCTTCAAAGCAGGTGCTGGCGTAATGCAGCACATGCGCGCCCGGATGCAGACTGATGCTGTTGGATGAGGCGATCTCTGCACTGCTCCAGGCGCCGTCACTGAAGCGGGCCATTGCCATTTCTGGCATAAAAACGGTACCAAATGCTGCCATAACTTCTTCCTGTAAGGTTCGGGGTCTAAGCCCGCTCTGGGGCGGGTTGATAAAACAAATTTGTTAGGGGCCTGAGTGTACTCACTGGCAGCCAGACTGGCAAACTGATTGCACCAGCCAGCCGCCATCCGTATCAGCAAGGGGCCTCAGACTTACTGAGTGCCACCTACGGTCATGGCATCCAGCTTCAGTGTGGGCTGACCTACGCCCACCGGCACACTCTGGCCTTGCTTACCACAAACGCCAACGCCGGTATCCAGAGCCAGATCATTGCCCACCATTGACACCTGCTGCATCGCAGCCGGGCCATTACCAATCAGGGTTGCGCCTTTAATCGGCGCCGTGATCTTGCCATTTTCAATCAGATAGGCTTCCGACGCCGAGAAGACAAACTTGCCGGAAGTAATGTCGACCTGACCACCACCAAAATTCGGCGCATAGATGCCTTTTTTCACGCTGGCGATAATTTCTTCCGGCGCATGATTGCCGGCCAGCATGTAGGTGTTGGTCATCCGTGGCATCGGCAGATGGGCAAAGGTCTCACGGCGGCCATTGCCGGTAGGCGCTGTGTTCATCAGCATGGCGTTGTGCTTATCCTGCATGTAGCCTTTGAGAATACCGTTCTCAATCAATACATTGTACTGGGAAGGTGTGCCCTCATCATCGACATTGAGCGAACCACGGCGATGCGCCAGGGTACCATCATCGACGATGGTGCACTGTTTGGACGCCACCTGCTCACCAATACGGCCACTGAAGGTGGAGGAACCTTTGCGGTTAAAATCGCCCTCCAGGCCATGACCAACCGCTTCGTGTAGCAGCACGCCAGGCCAGCCAGCGCCCAGCACCACGGGCATGGTGCCAGCCGGTGCATCAATGGCAGTCAGATTCACCTGCGCCATCCGCACCGCTTTGCGGGCATACTGTTGCCAGCGTGGACTACCATCGAGCTCGGCGGTGAAGTAATCGTAATTGCTGCGACCACCACCACCGGCACTGCCGCGCTCGCGGCGCTCCCCCTGCTGCAGCAGCACGGAGCAATTGAGGCGGATCAACGGCCGGATATCGGTGGCAAAGGTACCATCACTGGCCACCACCAGCATTTCTTCATACACGCCGGATAAACTGACCATCACCTGCTTGACCCGCGTATCCAGCGTGCGGATAAAAGCTTCAATCTGATGCAGCAAGGCTACTTTTTCGGTATTGCTCAGGCTTTGCAGTGGCTCACACGGCAAGTAAATTGCCTGGTTTTCCTGCCGGCTAAAGGCTTTCACCGTACCTTGCTGACCTTGGTTGGCGATACCCCGGGCAGCAGTGGCGGTTTGCAGCAGTGCATCCTGACTGATGGTATCGGCATAAGCAAAACCGGTTTTCTCGCCACTGATGGCGCGCACGCCGACGCCTTGCTCAATATTGAAAGAACCGTCTTTTACCAGGCCGTCTTCAAGCACCCAGGACTCATGCACGCTGGATTGAAAGTACAGATCGGCGTAATCCAGTTGGTGCTGGAGCAAATAGCTTAAATTCTGTTGCAAGTGCTGTTCAGTCAGCTCATGGGCATGCAGCAGGTTTTGTTCGACTCGGTTCATGGTGTCAACTCACATTTAAAACGGTTGTGTTGCCAAAGTGGCATGGCCTGACGCACGGCCGTCAATTCGTTCAGATCAATACGGCAGCTAATCCAGCCTGGCTCAACACCGGCATCCGCCAGCACCCGGCCGTAGGGATCAATGATCAGGCTATGACCAAAGGTCTCACGGCCATTGGCATGCACACCGGTTTGGTTCGGCGCCACCACAAAGCACTGGGTTTCGATGGCCCTGGCCCGCAGCAAGCTATGCCAGTGAGCAGCACCAGTTACCTTGGTAAACGCTGAGGGTACCGCCAGCACCTGCATACCCAGCGTCGCCAGCTGCTGCATCAGGCCGGGAAAGCGCACATCATAGCATATCGTCAAACCAAGCTTCAGCCCCTGGCAATCAGCCAGGGTGACTTTTTCACCAGCCATGGTGCTGTCCGACTCGCGGTAGCTGCCGGTGTTATCAGCCACTTCGACATCAAACAAGTGCAGTTTTTGATAATCCGCCAGCAAGCGACCATCCGGGCTAAACAACAGGCTGGAGGCCGAAAAACGCTTGGGATCCGCGCTTTGCGTTGGAAAAGAGCCCAGCAGCAGGAATATCTGAAACTCACAGGCCAAATCCACCAGTTGCTGTTGCCAGTGGCCTTGGCCAAGCGGCTCCTGATAACGATGTTGCCAGCCCTCAGGCCCACCAAAAATCAGCGCACACTCTGGCAACACCACCAAATGCTGTTTAAAAGAAGGTAGCTGCTGCAAGAAAGAGCGCACCTGTTGTAAATTTGCAGCAGGCTCGGGTGCACTGCACCACTGCAGGGCACTGAGCTGCCACTCAGCCGCCATGAGGTTGGCCATTTTGTTCCTCTGGTTCAGTCTCATTCTGAGGCTGGGCCACCCGCACCGGCACAGGTACTTCGGTGCTGTGACGGTTCACTTCGGTCACTACCGGCTCATCAAAGGTACCGGTTACGGTAAAGTTGACCCGGGAAATCACTTCAGCCGAGGTAAACATTTCATCCAGTGCCAGAGCTGCCAGCCCTGAGACCGGATTCACCATCCAGGCAATGATCACCGGTAGACTGGAGGTCACTTTGGGTACCAGCGTCATCTGATAATCCAACTTCCGGTTTACCAAATCAGCGTAGCCCTGGATGCTAAGGTTGCCGGCCACACCATCAATGGTGCTGTTGCTGGTTTGCGCTACGCCCTGGTGCAGACTGATATCGCCTTGCATCCGGTTGTAGAAAAAGCCCTTCGAAAAGACATCGCGAAAATCCAAACGTAATTTACGTACCAGGGAATTCAGGCTAAACAACGAAAATAAGCGGGCCCCTTTGTCGCTGACTTCAGAAAGAGAGCCTTCGCCCAACTGCCAGCTGGCAGTCCCTCCAAGACTGGCAAGGTCAAACTGCAGCGGACTGCCCTGCCAGTGCACGTCAAACTGAATATCCGCCCGGCTGCCACTGATGGCACTACTTAGTTCATACTCACTAAGCAAGGAGCCTAAGTTGGGACTGGTGAGACTTCCCTTAAAGTGGCTTTGGCCAAGGCCATAGTCTGGCTGCCAGAACCCGCTCAGCTGCAGGCGATTGCGCTTGTAATCGGCCTGTAAACGCGCCAGCTCAAGGCCCCGCTCAGTATTGACGACTTCAGCCGTCAGCTGTCCAAGAGCATAGGAACCATAGCTGCAGTCCTGGCAGCGCAGTCGGATCGGAGGCAACTGCTGCAACCAGCCCATTGGCTGCCGCTCTAAGGCTGACAGTACCTCCGCCTGAGGCTGTTCAGTGCCTGATGCTTTCAGGCGCAAATAATCCATATCAATGGCGATGCCGCCTTGGTGCCAATCGTGGTAAAAACGCCATTGACTGGCCAACTCAGCACCATTGAGCTGCAGGGCCCAGTGATCGTCTTCAGGCGCGAGCTCAAATAGTGTCTGATGCAGCGCCAGTTGGTCAGTCAGTTGCAAAGTCGCTACCCGACCACGCACCCGGTTCAGCGCTGGCCATACCCCAGAGCCCTGCTCACTGGCTGTGGTCAGGGGGGGCAACAACAGCTCAAGCCAGGGCATTAACTCGGTAGCTTCCAGCTCAATATCCACCACCATGCCTGGCTCCAGTACACCGTAATGACGACCGCCCAGCCGTAACAACACTTGATCCATCACACCACTGTCGTGTTGCAGCCGCGCCTGAAAATACAGTGGCTCGGAGTAGGCGGCCCGAATCAGACTTTGCTCGGTGTCGCCTTGCACCCAGACTTCCAGAGCCGACCCATCACCAGCGGCTTTGGTATAAGGTGCCGGCAAGGCCAGCGCTGTTTGCTCAAAATTAGCCTGTAATTGGGCCTGATAGGAAAAACCATCACCCGGTAACTGTACATCCAGTTGCAACGTCCAGCTGGCATCCCCACTGGCCAGTTCTGGTAATGGCATCGGCAGCTGGCTCAGCATCTGTGCAGCATCTTGCTGGCCATCCAACTGCACGGTTAGCTCGTACTGTTGCTGAGCTTGTTGACCTGCCAGTTGAACAGCAAAAGGCAGTCCCAGCCAACTGGCCTGAATGTCGCTGGCATCGATCCGATCATTATCAAACCCCAAGCGACCACGGATCTGTTCAAGCTTTAAAGCAGGTGCTTTCAGATAAGCGTGATTGTCATCGAACCACACTTCGCCCTGAGCCCTTACTGCAGCCTCAGCCAAACCAACAGCCAGCTGTAACTTACCCTGTACCTGGCCCTGAAGACCAACATAAGCCAGCGCCTCACCAACCGTTGCTGCCAGCGGTGATTGCTGCATCAGGCGTTCAACTTCAGTGGCATCGGCGGTGGTTGCGATATCAATCCACAAAGTATCGGCCTGAAACAGATCATCGATACGCACCTCAACCAAGTCACTCACCGTTAATCCTTGCAGTTGAGCTGTTGAGCTGGAAATCTTCATCTGGCTGTTTTCAAACCAGAGCACGGCTTCTACCTCCGTGAGTTCTGGCCAGTCCGGTTGAAAACGCATGCGTCCCTGCGTGACCTGACCAGTGGATTGAAAAATACCTTCATCATGCTGAAACGGAAACTGAGCCACAGGCCCATGCCAGAGCGTCGCCGCATTGCGGACTTCGCCAGCTAACAAGGCTTCGGATAAGTAATCGATAATACTGCCTGGCATGTAGCGACGCGGATAAAAATGCATGGCATTGGCTACGGCCACCCCATCGGCTGCAGCCAGCAAGAATAGTTCAGCCTGCTCGGTAAAATTAAGTACCAGCTGCGCTTCAGCCTGCACATCAGGCCCCAGCAGTTGAAACCTAGGCATACGCAATTGCCAGAAACCGTGCTGATTGCGCAGCTGCAGCTCTGCCTGCAACTGCTGATACTGCATCGGTTGACTGAAGGCGCCTTGCCACTGCAGCGCACTGTCCTCACTTGTCAGGTTGAGTTCGGCAAAGCCCGCCGCCGCGATTAAATCGCCGCTGAGTCGCTCAACACCGGGTATATCGGCATAGGGTTGACTCTGCACTTGATCCAGCTTTGCTTGCAGCTGCCAGTCATCCGGCTGCATGGCCCAGGCCAACTCGCTTAGCTGACCGGCCGGTTGCAACCTGGTAAGTAACTGCAGCTCACTGCGCTGCTCGGCAATTAAGCCGGTTAATGGCTGCAACGCCGCCAGATCCAGCCCTTGCAGCCGGCCAGACAGCTGCTCATCAATGCGGTGCAGCTGCAGTTGGATGCCCGGGTAGCTTTGCTCTGAACTGCTCAACTCCAACTCTGAGGAAAACAGTGACCAGCCACGCTCAACCGGATACCAAAGCACTTGTCCCTGGCTAAGTTTCAGCCAGTGGTCTTGTTGCTCCAATTGCCATCCCAGAGTGTTATCCGCCAAATCGACCTGGATACGCTGGATAGCACCTTGCTCTACCCGGCCCCAGGCTTGTAAATTCACATGGGCATAGTCCAGCTCGACCAACTCGGGCAAAAACTGGCTGAGCCAGGGTTGAATATCAAGTTGCTCGCTTTGCAGATACAACTGACCAAAAGTAGTGTCGAGCCGTTCACCATACAGATCCAGCACAAATGATAAACTGTTACCGGTGACCCCTTGGACCGCAATGGCGCCTTGTCCCTGATGTCGCTGCCCCTGATTGCGCCAACTAAGCTGACGCACCGACAGCACTAAGGGCTCACTGTGCGCCAGTTCGAGTACTACCCGACTGTCCTGAATGGTAAACTGCTGCAGCTGACGGAAAAAAAGCTGCTCCAGCGCATCTGTGAGGGGCTCTTGATGGCTGGTATCACTACCAGCAAGCACATGATCAGCCACCAAACGTAACTCAACGCCGGTTAATTCGACATGACTGGAGCGCAGCTGTAAGCTGCGCAAGCTATGCCAAAAGTGCAGATGAATTCTTGCACTGGCCACCGAAAACCCCAACTGCTGGCTCTCACTGGCAAACTCTAAATCCTGCAGCAGTAAAGCCGGCCCTCTGGCTTGCCAGCTGGCGCTCAGCTCACCGATGCGCACTTCGGTACCATACTGATTGGATAGCAGTTGCTCAATCTGAGACTTGTAATGATCGGCATAAGGCAGGCTGTAGCGCAGGATAGACACCAACGCCGCCAGCAGCACCAGACTGATGGCTGCTATCAGCCATAGCTTGTGCAAACAAAATAAACAAAGCCGCCCTACTTTTTGCACTAAATCATCACCACATCAAATTGTTCCTGGTTGTACAAGGGTTCTACCTGAACACTGATTTGTTTACCAATAAATACCTGCACTTCGGCCAGGTTATGAAACTCATCGTTGGTCAGTGCATCTTTCACTTCCGGCGAGGCATAGACCACAAACTCATCGGCGTCGTACGCCCGGTTTACCCGGACAATTTCGCGCAGCACTTCAAAACAAACGGTTTCCACCGTTTTCAAACTGCCACGCCCCTTACATACAGGACAATCCGAACAGAGGATATGTTCCAGACTCTCCCGTGTTCTTTTGCGGGTCATCTCTACCAGCCCAAGGGCAGAGAAACCATGAATATTGGTTTTAGCCCGATCACGGCTCAGCGCCAGCTCCAGGCTATGCAACACCCGTCGTTGGTGCTCTTCATTTTGCATATCGATGAAATCAAGGATGATGATACCGCCCAGATTGCGCAGCCGAAGCTGACGGGCAATCGCCTGAGTGGCCTCGATATTGGTATTAAAAATGGTATCTTCCAGATTGCGGTGTCCGACAAAAGCGCCTGTATTGACATCCACCGTGGTCATGGCTTCGGTTTGATCGATGATCAGGTAACCACCACTTTTCAGCATCACTTTGCGCTCCAGCGCCCGCTGGATCTCATTTTCAACATCGAACATATCAAAAATCGGCCGCTCACCCGGATAATACTCCAGCAGGGATGTCATCTGCGGAATAAACTCATCGGTAAAAGCCAGCAGCTCCTGGTAAGTCAGCTTGGAGTCGATTCGAATACGCTCCAGATCGGTGCCAATAAAGTCACGTAAGATGCGATAGGATAGATTGAGATCTTCGTATACCCGGCCTTCTTTGCGGGTTTTCTGTTTGCGTTTGCTGATTTTGGCCCACAGTTTTTTCAAAAAGCGGGCGTCCTGCTTTAGCTCTTCTTCGCCAGCGCCTTCTGCGGCGGTGCGAATGATGTACCCACTTTGTTCATCAACAAACTCAGCCACCACAGCTTTTAAGCGCGCCCGCTCGGTTTCACTTTCAATGCGCTGCGACACCCCAACATGATTGGCATCGGGCATAAATACCAGATAACGGGAGGGCAGCGTGATATCGGTGGTTAATCGGGCGCCTTTGGTACCAAGAGGATCTTTGACCACCTGCACCAGCAACAGTTGCCCTTCGCGCACCAGCCCCCGAATATCACGGGGCATCGCTGCCTGGCCGGTATCATCGGCGACTTGAGGCTGAACAATATCGGAAGCATGCAAAAAAGCCGCTTTATCCAGCCCGATATCCACAAAAGCCGCCTGCATCCCCGGCAACACCCGGCTGACTTTTCCAACGTAAATATTGCCGACAATGCCCCGCTTGGCCTGCCGCTCAATATGCACTTCCTGCAACACACCGTTTTCAATCAGCGCCACCCGGGTCTCACTGGGCGTCACATTGATCAGCAGCTCGGAGCTCATGTAACTACCTCCAACTGCTGCAACAGCTGGTCGGTCTCGTACAAGGGCAAGCCTACTACGGCACTGTAACTGCCTTCCAGGTAACGGACAAAACGGCCACCAATGCCCTGAATACCATAGCCACCAGCTTTATCGGCAGGCTCACCGCTTTGCCAGTAGTCGGCTATCATCTGCTCGGATAAAGACGCGAAATGCACGCGGCTGGTTACCAGTTGCTCCAGCAACCGCCCCTGACAGGCAATCGCCACCGCAGTATGTACCTGGTGGATCTTGCCAGACAACCGCTGCATCATGGCAGTAAAGTCTGCCTCATCCGCCGGCTTTCCCAACACCTGGTTCTCAATCACCACGATAGTATCAGCCCCAAGCACTGGCATGCTGCCGCCTATCGCTTTAAAACCAGCTTCCGCTTTAGTGCGCGCCAAGCGCTGCACATAATCCACGGCCGGCTCTGCCGGCAGCAGTTGTTCATCCACGTCAATGCTCACATGCTCAAAAGGCTGTTGCAGTAAGCTTAGCAGCTCATGCCGACGCGGTGAGGCTGAGGCCAGCCCAATCGTTGTTTTCATGCTGTTGTGTTACCGTACTTTAAATTGTCGTCGAACCCGGCGTAGCAACCAGAATAACCAAGGCCAAACCAGGGTACCGGTCAACACCGGCCAGAGGTAATCCGGCAAAAAATACACACCCGTTAAGAAGTGGCTCAGCCAGAAAATAAGCAAGTGGTACAGAGCCAGCAACAACCCCACCAATAAGGATTGTTGCAAAATCGAGAAGTTGCGGATTTTCTGATGGTTAGCCGCCATTACAAAAGCCACCACAGAAAATGCCAGCGCATTGACCCCGAGCACAGTCCCTACCAGCACATCAACCAGAAAGCCAACCACAAAAGCAGTGCCAATATTGGCACGAAATGGCAGTGCCAATACCCAATAGAGCATAACCAGCAAAGCCCAGTCTGGCCGGAACAATTTCACCATCGCCGGCATTGGCATGACCATCAGGATCAACGCCAGTAACAACGACAAGTAAATCACTCCTATGCCTTTCGCTGCTTGCATTAGTCGTCTTCCCCTTGTTGGTGTAATTCCATCTGAGGCCAGAGCAACAGTACATAACGAATGCGATCGAGTTGTGCAAAAGGCTCAGCCTGGACTTGCAAAAAAGGCTGGCTGACATCACGTTGAATGCGATTGACCCGAGCCACCGGATAGCCCTCGGGGAAACGACCATCCAGCCCTGAGGTAACCAACCGATCACCATCCTGAATATCAATACTGTGCGGTAGATGCACCAGCCGGATACGATCCCACTGCCCCAGCCCCTCGGCGATCACCGTCACGCCGGTGCGCTCAATGCGCAGTGAAATGGCATGGGTGGTATCGGTAATGAGCAAAGCCCTGCTGCTGGTTGGTCCCACACTGACTACCTGCCCCAGAATACCCAACTCGTCAATAATGGGCTGAAACTCGGTTACGCCGTCATTGCTACCTTTATTGAGCACAATTTGGTGACTGAAAGGATGGCTGTACACGGCCATCACTTCAGCGACCAGCCGCTGCCCTTCAGTCACTGGGGCAGAGCCCAACAGCTCGCGCAGCTTATTGTTCTCTTGCTGCAAAAACTCCAATCGCTGCAGGTTGCCGCTTTGCCGCAGCAAGCGTTCACGTAGCTGATCATTTTCTGCCAGCAGGCGCTGATGCGACATAAACTGCTCGGAAGCGCCAGTCAGGATCACCTGCGGCAAACTGGCAACATAGATTAACGGACTCACCGCAGCAGTGAGATAACTGCGTAGTTGTGTAGAGCTATCGGTATAGCGGTCCACTAGCATCAGGCCGATACTCAGAACCAATGCAAAAAACAGCCGCAGCCGAAGCGAAGGGCCACGTTCAAAGATAGGATTCATCAGGCAACCCTAAAAGCGCAGGGCTGCCACCAGAATAGTCGTTTACTCATAACTAAAGACATCACCACCGTGCATATCGATCATTTCCAGTGCTTTGCCACCACCTCGGGCCACACAGGTTAACGGCTCATCAGCCACCACCACCGGGATGCCGGTTTCTTCCATCAACAGACGGTCCAGATCGCGCAGTAAGGCACCACCACCGGTGAGTACCATGCCACGCTCCGAAATATCCGATGCCAACTCTGGCGGTGATTGCTCCAACGCCACCATGACCGAACTGACAATACCAGCCAGTGGTTCTTGCAAAGCTTCCAGAATTTCATTGCTGGTCATGGTAAAGCTGCGGGGTACCCCTTCTGCTAAATTACGACCACGCACTTCAATTTCCAGCACATCATCGCTGGGGTAGGCCGAGCCAATTTCAGTCTTAATGCGCTCTGCCGTAGCCTCACCAATCAAGATGCCGTAATTACGACGGATGTAATTAATGATAGCATCGTCAAACTTATCACCGCCAATACGCACCGACGACGAATAAACCACACCATTTAATGAGATAATCGCTACCTCGGTGGTACCACCACCGATATCCACCACCATGGAGCCCGTGGCTTCAGACACCGGCATACCAGCACCGATAGCAGCAGCCATCGGCTCATCAATTAAGTAGACTTCACGCGCACCAGCACCCTGTGCCGACTCACGGATAGCACGGCGCTCAACCTGAGTAGAGCCACAAGGCACGCACACCAGCACCCGCGGACTTGGACGTAGGAAACTGTTGCTATGCGCCTGTTTAATAAAATGCTGCAGCATTTTTTCAGTCACATAGAAATCCGCAATTACACCATCTTTCATCGGACGAATAGCTTTGATATTGCCAGGCGTTCGGCCGAGCATGCGCTTGGCTGCATGGCCCACTGCAGCTACGCTCTTAGGACCACCAGCGCGCTCTTGCCGGATAGCAACCACTGAAGGCTCATTCAGTACAATACCCTGATCTTTGACGTAAATAAGTGTGTTTGCTGTACCCAGATCGATGGATAAGTCGTTGGAAAAAATACCGCGCAGTTTATTAAACATGGAACTGATTGATCCTTATGCTCATTCAAGCCCGGATGCTGCAAGCGAGGCACTAAGAGACCGGCTGCAATCCCGGGTATCGGATAGACAAAAATTCTGTGGTTATTCTATGTAACAATGCCGCAAGAAAACAGCTTTATCCAGCATTTTTACTGAATTCCTTGCAGAAAGACTGATTTTATGAAGATCACAGGTTCGACCTTTGCTTATGGCAAAGGTTCACGCCAGAAAATTCGTCGTGGATTGCCGCGATAACGACCAAAGATTGCTTCAGCACGGGGGTTTTCATCCCCGTTGCCATTCCAGTCAAATTGCAGCCAACTATCAGTGCTCAGTTGCCATTGCCAGGCGCCAGGCTGCATAGGTGGTGTTAACCAAAGAGACTGCGCCTCATTCTGACCATTGGATAGCAAGCCACCCGGCCCCTGTACGCTGAGCAAGGGCAAGCCTGCACTGACATCAACACTGGCTTCGCTGGCACTGAACGCTGTGCATTGATCCAATTCGGACAAGCGAAAACGCTGGCCATCCCAGTACTGGCTGCGAAGGGTCAGGGGCAACGGAATGTCTTCCGGGCCAAAAGCCTGCTCCAGTGTCAACCGGCCATAGCGCAGATCCTGCAGACCAGCCAGTTGCACTGCTGTACAGCTTCCGCTAGCTACACAATCTCCGGCCGTAGCTGGATCCATGTTAAAACCGGCTAACCCAATGCCATCGCTATCCTGAAAGCGCAGCCCAAATTGCAGTTGGCTAAAGGGGCCATCGGGCTCACTTGCGCGCAAAAAGCTCACTTCCTGCTGCAGCCACTCGGCTTCTCCCGCTTGCCAGTTAAAGTCAGCAGCCATGGTGCTCACACGGGTTGACATCTCCTGCCCGCTGGTTAGCTGCCCGGCAACCAACTGCCTGTTTTGCGGAGAACGGGCAAAATTGGCAAAATAATTGAACGTTCTCTGCCCGGATAGTGCTCTGGCCTGAAGCGCCATCGACCACCGCATCGGCTGCCCCATGTAGCTAAAACCTGAGCAGCCAGGCTCGATATCAGCGTACAGCAACGCAAAGTGATCTGGTGTAATGCGTCCAACCGGTTGACTGCTGGCCGGTGGAATGGTCATGCCAAGATAAGACAGCGGGGTTGGTCGGGCAGTAATACGAAATACTCCAACTTCCGTTAACAGCGCACTCACCTCTGTGGTGGCCGATACAGAGCGTTGATGTTGATATACGGCTGGCTGCAGCTGACCAGGCACAGCCCCATCGGACGCGAGCGGCGCCAGCAGTTCGTGTTCAAGCGAAATGCCTGCCAGCGTAAAGTTTGGCGTGACCGGCATCTGACAAATGGCTGTGACAGCCTCCTGCCAGGCGTGGGCACTGAGCTGTACAGGGAAGGTTTCGCCCGCACGGACAAAAGCCGGGCAACTGGCATTGCCAGCGGCACAATCCGACGCCGTCTGCACACACAAACCATAAGGTCGCTTGCTAAACTGGGTCGCTCCCTGCAACACCAGGCCAGCATCGCCGGTTGCGTTCGAGCCCTGGTAACGGGCATTCAACTGTACCCGGCCAGCATCGGCATAGTTCACGCGAAGTAAGGCTTCGCCATTTGCATCAAAGCTGAGCGAACGGGGGGATGGCGAAGCACTGCTCAGACCAATAGCTTGCTCATTCACTTCCACTGGCATGGATACCGGCCGGCCCGACGCATCCGGAGTAATATAACCCGACCAGAACTGCACCGTACGGTTCACATTGGCAAAAGCCGGCACACAGGCCTGGCCGGGATCACTTTCCCGCACAGCCCTAAGTCGCACGTTTGTTTCCGGCTGATTGGCAATCCCATCTGGAACCTCAAGCACAAATCCACTGCTGGTAAAGCTCACAGTACAACTGGCGACATTTTTCGGGCCACTACCAGCCCGGCAGAGGGTGGTGCTCAGTGGCCGGGTGCCGGGTACAGAGCCACTGACACCCACAGTGACAGTGCCCACGGTACTGCGCCGCAGCTGAACGGTGGTGCTGCCACCGCTAAAATTAATCACGTGCCCTCCAACCCACTCACCGCCAGGCACCGGCTGGGGGCTTAGGGTCGCGGTAACCGGATCGGTGTAAAGCACACTGCAGTCGGCATTTAAGCAAGCCCGTACCGTCAAGGTTTCTGGCTGACAGGTCAATGCCTGGCCGCTGTGATCAAACTCGAAATGATCAATTTGCACCCCAACCGGCAACGAGCGCAAAGCACAGATACGGACATTGTCCAGCTCATGGATATTGGTTGAACCACCGGTAGAGCCGGTCAACGAGAGTAAGAAATTTTCAGGCACCGCTGCCTGGCCAGGCTGAGCAAGTGCATCAAATGGAGCGATCAGGCTAAGAAAACCAGTACCATGATCCCGCTCTACCGACACAATGGCCCGGCCGGTGGCTCGGGAGTCGATGGTAATGCGATAACGATGCGGGTTTGTTTGATTGCCATCGACCCTTGGGTTCAGGCAGCCACCGGCCGGGTTGGTCGCACCATTATTGCAAGTCCCTCGTAAATAACGATAACCGATCGTACCAGAGCCCGAGCCACGGACTGCTACCGACTGTTGCCGCCGGCCGGGGCCGCCGGGGCCACCTTCCGTTGAGAAATTGCCAAACTCGTCCAGCCCTATCCCCAGCCAACCACCTGCAAAGCCCGGTATATTCTGATTAGCCCGGCTGCCGTAACCCAATGGGCCACCAAAGCTGCCTGGTTGTGGGGTCACATTGGCATCCGACAGCACAACCGCCAGTCCATCAGCCCCCGTGCCACCATAGGCCAGGTAGTCAAACTCAATCACCACCAAATTATCTGCTGCAGGAAATAAACGCTGATAGGTGGCTGCTGTTGACTGGTTACCCACCGCTTGCGTCATCCGTAAACGCCCATTGACGATGGAAGGGGTAAAGCTACCACTGCTGCGTGAGGTAACCCAATCATCCGATAACACGCTGCCAGAGAAGGTATCCGTAAAGCAGCCTAAGCAGGTATCCTCGCGCACTGCACCATCGTAATTGCGCCCTTCATTCTGATTGATATAGATAGTTTGGATTTGCCCGGCTGAAAGCGCCGTAGAGAAAAACAGCACTTCATCCATATCACCAAGAAACTGATCCGACATAGCGCCATTGGCCTGCCACCAAACCCCTAAAGCCGCCCGAGTAACATTGAGAGCAGCTGGCGAAGCTGCCTGGCACTGCACCAAAGTGGCATTCAGATACAGACAGAGTTGATTGCCGCTTCTGGTTAAAGTGGCGTGGTACCAACTGTTGTTGTTCAATACCGGTTCTGGCGAGCCAAAAGCATAATAAACACCTAATAAGCCAGCGCGCAGCACGTTGTTGTTGCGAACATAAAGCTCCAACACGGTATCCTGGCTGTTGTTAGACGCCGAAAGGAGTTGGCGAAAGCTATTGCTGGCCTCAGCTTTAAACCACAAAGACACAGTAAAGTCAGTTAAACCATGCAGCAGGCCGGGAGCTAACTCTACACGGTTCATCCCTACCGTGCTGAAGTTGGCGGCTGCCAACACCTTGCCCTCAGCAGGGCTCAGTAAATAGCCGGTTGCCGGATACTGCTGCATCCGATCTTCCACCACACTGTTATTGAGCGTGTTGCATAAATCCAGCGGATACAGAGCTCTGGGCTCAGGCAGACTTACCGGGCCGACCGTACATAAGCCAGGTAAATCCAACTGTGCTATGGCATTTTCATCGCGAGTGACCACCGTATTGGTTCCAATACTAATGCTGCCAGTAGCTGCCAGACCTCCGACAATCACATCATTATTATTGATATTGATGCTACCGCCAGCATAAATTAAGCCATTGATTTCACCCTGATTGTTAATGGACACATTGCTGCGCACCACTATAGTGAGCTGCTCAGGGTTGCCGCTGGCATTCAACCGCAGAAAGTTATTAGTAACCAAATTGTCATTGACATAGATGGTGACACGAGCACCACTGGCAATGGATAGCTGATAAAAGTTATTGGTATTTAATGTGCCAAAATAATAACTGCCGCTGTTTAAAGTGGTGCCACTGGCTGGCCAGGGGGTCGTTTGCCAGGGAACCGAGGCCATATCAAACGGGCTGATACCGTTCGCTCCCAGATTCGGGTTGATGCCGCTCGGGCTGGCATACAACTCCTGGCAAACCGGCTGCGCCAGTACTGGCAAGGCAAAGACCAGACAAAGCAGCATACACCACCGGCTGAGCAATCGCTGCATCACAGCCCCACCTCCATCTGCACAGTACGACTGGCGCATAGCTCATCAGGTTGGCAAGGCACTGACCAGTCAGTCTGGCTGCGGCACATACCAGTACTTTGCAGCAGAAAGAGCTGCCCCTGGCTGGTACCGGTATCAAGCACTGCAGAGGCCGAGCAAGCAAGCTGCACCCGACAGGTACTGAAACCAGTGCCACTCAACACAAATTGGGCAGAGACAGCACTGCAATCTGCAGTCTCTTGTTCCAATGGGAACAACTGAGTAGCCGCTAGCTCCAGTCCACTTTGAGCAGCCAATAGTGCCCGGGTACCCAGCACTTCGTACACCACTGAGTCACTGCTGCTTGTCAGGATCCGACTCATCGCCAACAAGAGGCCAAAGATGACTACGATGACAAAGATGGCCACCACCAATGCACTGCCCTGATGTTGTTGAGCGTTAGGGAACATTAGGCAGATGCACCTCATGATTGAAAAATAAGTCTTCGGTAAGGGTACCACCAAAGTTCAGCACGATATGCACTACCGCATTGCGATTAAGCACAGGCGCATCGTATCGGAAGGTAAGACCTGAGGGAATGACTGCAGTGCGAATCCCTTCCGCCATTAATACCCCGGCCCCCATTACTGCAGGCTCAGGCTGAGTGGCGGCAAAGCCATAACCGGAATAGCGCCACAGCTGACTGCCCTGCACACAATAACTGATGGGCGATGCCAGCAGATAAAAGCGCCGCTCAGGTGAATGCTGCGGAAAGCTATGGCTGGCAGCCAGGTTTGCCAGCGCCACAGAGCCCGATGCATCCGGGGTGATGCCGCTTAACACCGCATTGTATGGCCCTGCTGCATCATAAATATCGGCTGCGTTACGTGGATAAATCACCAACCGCTCATTACCGGCTACGCCAGCAAAGCCAGCAGAACTGGCCAATTCCAGTTCAGTAGCCGTATCCGGCCCAATGGGAGCTTGCAAATACAAACCACTGAGCACAAAAGGGGTGAACTCCAGGCACTGCAAACCACCACTGCCCGCAATACGCACACTGTTGGGTGCCGCACTGCGCAGCTCTCGGCTTAACCGTTCGATGGCAAAGCGGCTTTGCCCCAGCAGTTGCTCACGCTCGCTGACATCGACATACATGCGGGCAGCAAAGCCAATAAAGCTGGTCACTGAAATGGCCACAATGCTCAGCAACACAATGCTGGTGATCAGCTCAATCAGGGTAAAACCGCGGCTGGCCATTACCAGTTCCCCTTGTACGCACTAAAAGCAATAGCGCTGTTGGCAGGCGTGGTAATGACCACCTCAATGCGTTTCACCGAGCGCTGTGGCAGACCCAGCTCGGTACCGGCATAGCGCACGCTGACCTCTGCCCGGTAATTGCGATACACATCGTCCAGCTCCAGCGCCAGAATGTTGGTTAGAATATCGCTGCCACTGGCACCAAAGCCATCAAAATCATCGACATCATTAAACCATAGCCTGGTTTCCCCATCCGGGCCAAAGTTCGCCTCTGCAGTGCAGGGTTCAGCTCCCAGGGTTACTTCATCGCAGCGCAACAAACCGCCACTGCGGTCACTTTGCTCATCAAAGGAGCGGGCCAGTATTTCATTCATCAGGCTGTGGCCAAGCTCTGACGCCCGAACCTGATGCCAGGGATCAGTACTGCGTACAAAGAGCGGCGATAGCACAGCGGTGATCAGCGTCAGCGCCACGGCCAGCACCGTGATACCGATCACCAGTTCGATCAGGGTTACCCCGCGCTGACTGAGACTTAACATGGCCGAATATACCCCTCGCTTTCCAGGCAAATCTGCAGGCTGGTATTGCCGGTAATGGTCAGGGTACAGGCTGGCGTAGCTGCTGCACAGCCCTGTGGCCGGCCAAGTGCATCGAAGCTTAACTGACTAAAGTTAGCGGTTAAGGTGACATTATCGCGGCTGGCAATGCAAAGGTGGGTCGCATCGTTGCGGCAGTCGGCGCTGCTACCCAGAGCTGAGCTGTTTAGCTGCAATGATCTGCCAGCACAAAACACCGGATCGGTGCACTGCATGGCTTCTATCTGAACCCGACGTAATACAGCGAGTGCCTGATCCCGATACTGGTATTCAGACGTGCCTGCCCCGCTCAAAAAGCGGGGCAGCAGGGTAACACTGAGGATCCCAAGCAGCACCATCACCACAATCAGCTCTACCAGGGTAAAGCCTTGAGGTGACGTGTACTGCCTGATCATGCTGGCCCCTGAACTAGCAGCCAGCCGCTTGCACAACAATGGTGGGCTTAGTGACAGGTGCATCCGGCTCAGTATACAGCACCTGGCAAGCTTGTGTTTCTGTTGCTGTATACTCAGTACCTGCTGGGGTAATCGCAATACTGGCAGGATCAGACGCGGGCACTGCAGCGACGGTCCACTCGCTGTTATCCAGATCCAGAATAATCGCCATCACCGCCACGGTCGCTGCCGGGTAACCATAAGCGGTAGCAATAGTCCCTGCCGGATCGGATACAGTCGCAGTTTCTTCATTCTGCACTCCGGCAATGATAGCTTTACCATACACCAACGCAGAGGCTGACTCCAAAGAACCCTTCACAGCATTTAAGGTACTGGCTCGAGCGTCCCCTGAAATGTTCAGAAAACGCGGGGCTGCCGTCACAGCCAGAATTCCAAGAATTACGATCACAATGATCAACTCTACCAATGTAAAACCTTGTTGTTTTTGCATAGCTGGCATCTTTGAGCCCTTATGGTTTATTTAAAAAGATACTGATTTGTCCGCTGGCCGGGTTGTAACTAAAACCGTTGCTGGCGGCAATACTGGTTGGCGCAGAGCCCAGACCAGTGGTTTGATGATAAAAACAGTCTGGTGCTTCGTATCGAACGAACAGGGTGTTCGAGGTTGCGAAGGTAGTACTGGCTGATGGTGGGTTTTGCAAAATCAGATTCAGTGTCTGCAAGCAGCGATCTGCACTCATGGCGCTGACATTGGTGTTGGTCACAGGTTCACCGGTAGGATAACCGCGGATGGTACCTTCGGTATTAATCCCCACCACAGCACCATCAACGGTGACCGAAGTCACATTGGCGCCAACATTGTCGACCGGCCGACCCGCCACTTCCCACTGAGCCCGCACCAACCCTACGGCAGATGCAAAGCCCCCGGCAATGCCCTCTACCGCAGCCTCTTCTGCTTGTTCGGTAATATTTAAAAATCGTGGCAGCGCAGTGGCGGCCAGTAAACCTAAGATGATGACCACAATCACCAGTTCGATCAGGGTAAAACCTGCTTGCTTTTTCATCGTCAATCTCCTGAGTTGCTTTGTTTTAGTATAGAGCGACTTGTTAAAATTACACGCTTTTTCGACAGTGCTAGTTTCCACCCCGGTAAGCGCTGAGCATATCCCACATCGGCGTAAAAATACCCAATGCCAGGATCAGCACCATCACCGCCACTATGGTGATCAGGATCGGCTCTATCCGGGCGGTCAGCGTTTTTAAATCGTAGGCCACTTCGCGTTCGTAGAAACTGGCGACTTCCGCCAACATAGCATCCATCTGGCCGGTTTCTTCGCCGACCGCCACCATTTGCATGACCAACGGGGTAAACATCTGGCTTTGGGCGCTCACCCGGTACAGACTCTCACCCCGTTCTATTTTTCGCCGCATCTCGCGAATTTTATCGCCCAGGTAAGCATTATCCACCGCTTCGGCCACCAGGCTAAGCGCTGTGGTCATCGGCACGCCGGCTTTTAGCATCAAACCAAAACTGCGGGCATAGCGCCCCAGCGTAGCGCGGTTGATAATGTCACCAACCAGCGGCACCCTTAGCTTAAAGTGTCCCCAGCGTACCCGGCCTTTATCGGTTTCAATGCTGTAGCGCAGCGCCACAACAGCCATGATCAGAACCAGTAACAACAGCCAGCCGTAATTCTGGAAAAATGAGGACGTTGCCAACAGCACCTGGGTGGACCAGGGCAGCTCTGCATTAAAACGGGCAAACATCGAGGCGAACTGTGGGATCACCAATAGATTCAAGATCACCATAGCCACTGCCAAGGCTATCAGTACAAAGGTCGGGTAACGGGTTGCTTGCTTGATCTGTTTACGCGTTTCCTGCTCTTGCTCCAGATATTCGGATAATTGCAAAAATGCTTCATCCAACCGACCGGTATTTTCACCCACATGGACAATACTCACCACTAAGCGACTAAATACCTTAGGGTGAGCAGACATCGCCACCGACAAAGTACGGCCTTTTTCCAGCTCATCACTGAGCTCATGCAATACCTGCTGCAGCCGGGGTGAGCTGGTACTGCTGGCCAGCCCTTCAATAGCACGGATCATCGGAATGCCTGCTTTCATCAAGGCATACATCTGTCGGCAAAACATAGTTAGCTCGGTCAGGTTGATGCCCCGGCGCCATTGCAGCCAATCGATCTTGGTTGCTGTTGGCTGCGCCATGGCTTCAATCATGACCGGGATCAGTTGGCGCTGACGCAGCATATCGGCTACACCAGCCTCGCTACCAGCCTCTATCTGCCCCTGGACTGAACGCCCCTGGTTATCGCGCGCCTGATAACGAAACTCAGCCATGCGCGCTGCCTACAGAGCTACCCTCTGTATCCAGGTACTCAGAAACACGGATCACTTCATCCAGGGTGGTGATGCCCTGCTGGGCATAATCCAGCGCCATCTGCCCCAAACTACGGAAATGTTCACTGTGATAAGCCAGCGACACAAAGCCTTCGTTATCCCCTCGCCGGAGTGCATCAGCCAGCGGCTTGGTCAGGATCAGCAACTCAAAGACCCCAACCCGGCCTTTAAAGCCGGTGTGGTGGCAAGATTGACAGCCCTTGCCATGCCAGTACTGAGCCGCAGGGTTCGCCTTACTATGCCGAAGCCAGTTTTGCTCCAGCTCATCGGGCTGGTATGGCTCCTTGCAATTGTCACACACCCGCCGTACCAGACGCTGTGCCAGAATAGCCCGCAGTGAGCTCGCCACCAGGTATGGGGCCGCCCCCATATCCACCAATCGTAAAGTACTGGTCACGGCATCGTTGGTATGCAGGGTCGAGAGCACCAGGTGCCCGGTCAGAGCGCCACGCAAACCCATTTCGGCAGTTTCCTGATCGCGCATCTCCCCCACCATGATAATGTCCGGATCTTGCCGCAACGAGGTTCGTAGTACTTCGCTAAACCCCAGCCCTATCTTGTAATTCACCTGCACCTGATTGATACGGGAGATGCGGTACTCGACCGGGTCTTCCACCGTAATGATTTTGCTCCCCTCCTGATTCAGTTCACTCAGTAGCCCATACAAGGTGGTGGTTTTACCCGAACCCGTCGGGCCGGTGACCAGAATCATGCCATGCGGGCTTTTAATCAACTGCCGCAACTTGCGGATAAAGTCAGCCGGCATGCCAGTTTGTTCCAGCGACAATAAACCAGCGGTTTGATCCAACAATCGCATCACCACTGACTCACCGTACTGCACCGGCATGGTGGATAGACGCACATCAATCTTATGCCCTTTCACCTGGATCTGAAAACGACCATCCTGCGGCAAACGTTTTTCTGAGATATCCAGATTGGCCATCAGCTTTAACCGCAGCACCAGTGCCGAAGCAATGCTGACCTCGTTCAGTGTACTCTCCTGCAACACCCCATCCACCCGCTGACGGATGCGGATTAGCTTTTCATCCGGTTCAATATGAATATCGGATGCTCGTACCTGCACCGCATCTTCAAACACCGACTGCAACAATTTGACAATGGTGGTATCCGACTCGGTATCGAGGTTCAGTGCATTGAAATCAAACTCACCGGTTTCGGCGTATTCTTCCTTGAGCTGGGTAGCAAAGCTTTCAATCTCTTTGGTACGGCGATACAAATTATTAAAAGCCTCCATCAGCTGGCTCTCACGTACCACCGCAATTTGAATGTGACGGGGCGCAAGCATCGGTGCCAACTGGTCCAATATGGACAAATCGGCTGGGTCGCTCATGCCTAACAAGGCTTGCTGATCGTTCGCTTCCAGCACCAGGGCTCTGGAGCGGCGGGCATGCACTTCGGGTAAGAGTTGCGCCACTTTCGGATCCAAGCGTTGTTGACTTAAATCGAGAAAAGGCACATTCAACTGCTGCGCTAAAAAATGCAGCAGTTCATCTTCCTGCAAGAGATTCAGATCGATCAGGGTGGCGCCCAGCTTTCGGCCAGTCAAACGTTGCTCTGCCAGTGCCTGCGCTAATTGCTGCTCGGTAATCATCTGCTCATGCACCAGCAAGTCACCCAGCCGCATTTTCAGTTTAGGTTTCGCCATTGCCTAGTTCAGCTCCTGTAACCGTTGCCGGATATATTCTTTGCTCACGGAGGTGAGATCATCCCCTAGCTGCAAGCTGCGTTGAAATTGGTTGACCGCTTGTTGACGCTGTCCCAGGGCATCAGAGCTTATCGCCATCCCTAACCACCAGCGGCCTTGCTGTGGCTCCAACCGGCCCAGATGCTCAAAAGCAGCCAGAGCTGCCTGATGCTCACCAAGTTGCTGCCAGGCTGCGGCACGCATAGCCAATTCAGCCGGTCGCAAGCTGGTTTCAGGCAACAATGCAAGTACCTGCAGCACCTGCGGCCACAACTGCTGCCTGGCATAACTGGCAGCAAGCAGTGGTGCCAGCTGCTGCGCATCCGCCCCCTGCTCTAACCCTAATTGCAGCCAATATTGACTGCCGGCTTCATAGCCGGCCTGCTGCGCCATCCTGGCCAGAGCCACATAAGCTTCAGCCTGCTGTGGTGCCAGGGCCTGTAGTTGCTGCCAATAGTTACGGGCTTCCGAGGTGCGGCCCCGCTGCTCGGCCTGCAGGCCTTGCTGACGCAGTTGTTGCTGCTGCTGAGCAAGGGTCAACTCTACTCGCTCCACGCTAAGCTGAGGCTGGACCAGCTCGGCAACTTGCATCTCGACCACGACGACTTGCTCCGTGTCAACCGCTTCACCCTTTGGAACCGGTTCAGGGGCGGCAGCCATCTCTTGCTCAGCAGTCTGCGGCTCGCTTTTGGTCTGCGGCAACAACGGCTCAATCTTAAGCAGTTGGCTTGTCTCTGTCCTATCGGGCTGCTGCGGTATCTTTGTCTCATCCGAAGGTATCAGCTGCAATGCCGTTGCGGGAGTTTCGGCTTGGGTTCGTAGTACAAATGCCTCCGGCTTGCTGCTAACGGGCATAAACCACCACAGCACCCAGGCTATCAGGATGCCCGCCAGACCAATCAACAGCCACAGCGGCAGACGATGCCGCACTGCGATAACCGGCGAAGGTGAGGATTGCACAGGCTCCTCCCCGGCTTTGCGCTGATCCAAGTCTTTGAGCATCTGATTGATCACACTCATCAAGGACCCCACTGCCAGAGTATGGCCCCAAAAAGAACGACAACCATCAGCACAGCAGCCAACCAGAGGAAAGCGGGTTCTGGTTGAACATCTTCCGTATCTTTTGCCGCCGCGCGGATATGCCACCAATTGATCTGTTGCAAGCCCCGGCCATAAGCCAGCATCAGGGCCTTATGGGCCAGTACGTTCACCAACCGGGGAATACCACGGCTACACTTCGCCAGACGCATTAGTGCTAAAGAACTAAAATGCAGCTGCGGATTCCCGGCAATACTTAACCGTGTCTGGACATAGGCGGCAACTTCCGCCGCGGTCATGGGACGTAATCGATAGGAAAAGCTGATGCGCTGACGCAACTGACGAAACTGATGCTTTGCCAGGCGCAGATCCAGCTCAGGTTGAGCAAACAGCACCACCTGCAATAATTTATGCTGTTCGGTTTCAAGGTTGGTGAGTAGACGCAGCGCCTCTAAGGTTTCATCTGGCAAGGCTTGCGCTTCATCAATCACCAGAATCACTTGCTGCTCCCTGGCAGCCAGGTGCAACAGATGCCGCTGCAGCAACTGATGCAATTGCTGTTGATCGATATTGCCCGAATACTGCAACCCAAGCTCAGCTGCCAGAGCCCAGCGCAGCTCCATCGGCGTTAAGGCCGGATCAGGCAGGTAAGCCAGACGCCAGTGCGCCGGAGCTGAATGCAACAGCTTGCGGCAGAGCAGCGTTTTGCCAGTACCGACTTCACCCGTTATCTTGATAAAGCCTTCACCCGCGTTTAACGCCGTCTGCAACACTTCAAAAGCTTGCTGGTGAGGTGCCAGCCCTACATAGAACGCCGTGTTCGGCGTCAGGCTAAATGGCAACTGCGTTAACGCGAAGTGCTGAAGATACATGCGCTGCCCCTAAGGGTACCAACGATTCAAACTATCTGCCGACTGTTGAATGTGTGGTTGCCATTGATCTGGCTCCACCACCACCGGTCGCAACAAAATCACCAGTTCCTTTTTCTGCTCCAGCGTATTCTTACTGGTAAAGAGTTGTCCTAACAATGGAATGGAGCCAAGGATCGGCGTGCGGGAGACCATATCGGTACTGACCGACTGCATCAGCCCCCCTATCACCACAATTTCCCCGCTACGGGCACGGATAATGGTATCAGACTCGCGAATATTACTGCGGGCCAGAGGCAGTACCACGTCTTCATTACTTAACCGAATGGTTTTAATTTGCTCGGCCGTCTCCGTCACCGAGGGATGCACATGCAAAATCACCTGGCCATGCTGATCTATTTGCGGTGTGACATCGAGCGCGATGCCGGAAAAAAAAGGCTGCAGCTCAATCGATGGTGTACTGATGGTGCCACCAACCGTCGCGGTAGTGTCGCTGCTGATGTTGGTCACGTAATACTCATCCTGGCCAACTTTGATCACGGCTTTCTGGTTGTTGATCGCAGTCACTCGGGGACTGGAAAGTACCTGGGCACTGCCCTGAGTTTCCAGCAAGTTGATCACACCCGCAAAGTCAGCATTACTGAAAGAGATGGCAGTCACACCACCCAGAGCCGCACTGGTGGTGTTCCCTGGCGTGACTCCTGAGGTGGTAAAATTAAAGTCAGTTGAGCGCACCGATGCCAGCGCATTGCTCCAGTTAATCCCTTGTTGGTATTCATCACTTAAGGTGACTTCAATGATACGGGCCTCCAGAATGACCTGACGCTGCAGGTGTTGTTCAGCAACGCCAAGGAAGGTTCGAACCGCCGCTATCTCCTCCGGCATGCCACGAACCGTCACCAAACCAGCCTGAGGACTAACCACTACCATCCGCTCAGGGCCAGAGCCCAACATCTGCTGCAGGCCGCTTTGCAAATCTTTCCAGAAATCGGTTTCACTCTCACTATGAATGTTACTACCACTAAACTGCTGCTGCATGCTTTGCTGCCCACCCAACATGGGATTTTGAGCCAGCGCCCCCGTTTGCTGACCAAAGCGGCCCGCTTGCTGGTTGCCACTGCGCATGTCTTGCGACACCCCACCAGAGTTTACCGAAATGGCTGAGAAACCACTGCGCTTTAACATCAGATAGTTCACGGCGATGGTTTCTGTTCTGAGCCCTGCCGGCATCACCTGGTACACCCGACCATGCCGCCGAATGTCAAAGCCATACAAATCCTGCACCACGGCTAAAGCCTCGGGCAACGTCACCTGTCGCAGGTTCAGACTGATGCGCCCTTGTACTTCAGGATGTACTGCGATGCTGTAGTCAGTATCCGCTACCAGTGAAGCAAAAAAGTCAGCCAACTCCACCTGAGTTGCGGCCACATTAAAGCGTGGCTGTATCATTACGGGCTCAGGCAAAGCGCTGGCCGTATTTAACAAGTCCTGCGTAACCGAAGGCGGCACACTGGTTGGTGTCTCTGAACTCATGGATTGCTGGCGCGCTGCAGCGGCTTGCTCGAGCTGAGCTTTTGCCTGCTGCGCCTGATGTCCGGCTTGCATCCCCTGACAACCACTCAGTACCAATGCGATAGCACAGCTCAAGGTTAACTGCTTGAAATAAGGTTTATTCGTCATTGTGCGTCATCTTTTGGAATAGAAATAATTGAAGTTGCTCACCAGCTCTTGCCAACACCACATGATCTGGCTGGATGGATTCCAGCACATAGCCATGGATGGTATCGCCAGCCTTCAGGAGGCTGCCATCGATCATGGCCAAAGAGTCAGCTCCCTGCCAACGGATCAAATGCAACTGGATGCTGGATGCCTCTTGCTGCTGTGCAGCCGTGGCAACGGCCCTGGCAGGACGGGTAGGATCTGCACTCGCGGCAAAACTCATCAACAACACGAGACTAAAGCTGAATAAAATCTGCATACTCCCCCACAGTGACAAGGTCAATCGAAAGTTCAGCCAATGGATGTTCCAGCACTCGATAATGCAAGCTTCGCCAGCCCAGCTGCCATGGCAACTGCTCCAGACTACTGAGTAACTCAGTCAGGCTTTGGTAGTTGCCCTGTATCACCATCCGAATACCGTGCTCATACAGCAGTGGTGTTTGCGCTTCATCATAAGCAACGGGCTGAGGCGTCATACTCTTTAAGGACATCAAACGTACCTGGCTCTCATTGAGCAACAGGCTTTGGAGCATAGGCAGCATTTTGTCAGCCCCAACAAAGTGAGCGGTACGCTCTGCCAACTGCAGTTCTAACTGACTTAAGCGCTGCTCTTGGCGCTGGATGCGTTCACGATGCTGTTGATTGATGTCACGGCCGAGCTCACCTTGTAAAGCAGCAATACCCAGTTCGGATTGCCGCACTTGCTCATGCACACTGGCCAGTTGAGTTTTCTGTTGCTGCATCAGCAACCAAGTCGGCTCCAGCAAAAGCACGAACAGCAACCAAACCAACAAGCCAAGACTGGCAAAAAACAGTAAACGGCGTTCTCTCAGTTGCAGTTGCTGAAATTTTTCTGTGAGCTGTTGCCAATTCATGATCCACTCCCCGGCAGTGCATCGACCCGAAACAACAAGAGCCCGTCCTCATCGGCATGATCCATGGTCAGACGCTGAAAACTCTGCCCGCGAAAATAAGGGTGCACAGCCAGGCGTGACAACCAGCGCGGAACTTCGGCTGAGCGTAGGGTGTAACCGCTGAAACTGCTGCGCTGTTGTTGTAACTGAAAATCGCTTAACCAGAGCTCAGGCGCATCGGCCGTGATTAAATGCGTCAAGACTTCAGAATACCGCACCTGTGGCTGCGTTTGTTGCTGCAATAACAGATCGATGCGCTCAATACGCTGGATCCGCATTTGCAGTCTTGACTGGGTTTGCAGCAACTCATTGGATGCTGTTCTTTGCTGCAGTAATTGCTGGAACTGCTCCTGTTGCTGCAGCTGCTGTGTGAGTTGCAACTGCGCTTGCTGCAAGCGGGTATCTAACTGTTTTTGCTGATAGCTTAGCCCACCCCAAAGCAGCACCAGTGCTGCAGCACAGCCACAGAGCAACACGCTAAGCTGAGGTAAACTCCATTGCTCAGCAACAGGTAAGAGTGATGGTTCAAACAGATTAACTTGCGTTTTCAAGACTGTCCTCCTGCGCAGCAAGTAGCTCTGTTCCCATAGCGGCAGCCAAAGGCACGGCAAATTGCACCTGTTGCACCAATGGTAAGTCAGGGAACCAAGGCGTAAAGTCGAGTATTTCGACCTTAGCAAAACCAAGCTCGCGGAAAAAAACAGCGATTTCTGCTTGCAGCTCGCTATCCAGAGCCAAACACAGGTGCCTGACCGGTGCTTGTTTCATCTGGCCTTCGAAATAGTCTACCGATCGCTGAACCTCCAGCCCTAATGTATCCAGATAGCCCTGCTGCAACGCATCCAGGCTGAGCTGCTCCAGCTGCTGTAAACCACGAATACGCCGGGAAAAACAAACCTGCTCCCCACGTACTATCATCATGGAAACATCTTGACCGCTGCGATGCGATAACACCAATATGGGTTGAGGCTGACGAGGAATAAACGCTTTGAACAACCATTCTTCCGGCAGAATAGTAGTGATCGACAAGTGGTTCTGATGGAAGCTTCGAACCAACTGTTGCAATAAATGCCTACTGCTCACCACCAGTTGCAACCGTTGCGCTTGTTGTTGATGCGAGCTTGGTAAGTCCAGATAATCAAACTGCATATCATCCAACTCTAACGAAACCAGCTCTTTTAACTGCCAGCGCAGGGCAGATTTTAATTCGGCGTCCGGTACTTGCGGTTTATCAACTTGTACCAATTGATAAAGCTCGGGTGACAGAACCAGGATAACTTCAGCGACAGCGGGCAACTCTTTTAAACAAAGCGCAAGCTGCTTACTCCAATCTTCCCCTTGAAAGCTTAGAGAGCGGCGAAACGTACACTCTACTGAGTGCTGTACTTTTGTTGCCACGATCATATGGCAGCTATCTTGCTGCCAATGCAGGGCTGCAATAGCATGATGATGAGCCTGTTTATCGAAAAGCTTTCGTAGCGATGCCCACATAAAGGATATAACCTGTTAGCTAAGTCGATATAATGAACGACTTTATTATTGTTGTCATTGTAGTCAGGTATCTTTCAGGTTTAGCTTAGCATGATGAACAAGAAGCCAGCAAATAACTGGCAACAAATCTGCGATCCATTATTTGATCAGCATGATCTAAGGCTTTGGTTATACCACCCTGCCCATCCATTCGATGTGCTCTCGGGCAATAAGCAACTGAAGCTTCACTATCCACTTAAAATAGCTCAGAAACAAGGCAAAAGGGGTGTTCTCACTTTTGGAGGCGCTTTTTCCAATCACCTGGCTGCGACTGCCAGCGCTTGCAAGCAACAAAGCATGGCTTCAATTGGCCTGGTGCGCACCGATCAGCTGGATGCTCACAACCCAACCTTGCAACACTGCCAAACTTCAGGCATGCACCTTGTGCCCCTCAGTCGCACTGAATATCGTATGCGTAGCGACTCTGACTGGTTAACGCAGTTACAGCAGCAGTACCCAGAATTTCTCATTGTGCCGGAAGGCGGTAGCTCTGCTCTTGGTGTACAGGGTGTTACTGAGCTGGATTTAACCCAAACTCCGCATGGCAATAGCCAGTATATTGTGACAGCCTCCGGCAGTGGCGGCACCCTGGCAGGCCTGGCTCTTGGTAACCCCGATGCCAAGGTGATAGGTATTGATGTGGTGAACGATATAAGCTTGCCGGATAAAATTAAGCAGTGGTGCCCACAAGCAAACAACTGGCAGCTGATCAGAGGTTATACCGGCAAGGGCTATGGCCGCTTTGATGCCGAGCTGCTGCAACTCTGTCTGGATTTCAGGCAGTGTCACCAGATCACGCTTGAACCGATCTACACTGGCAAAGCCATGTCTGCACTGTACCAGTTAATTGCACAGGGCTCATTTCCCAAAGGCAGCAGCATTAGCTTCTTCCACACCGGTGGCTTGCAAGGATTGGCGGGGTTACGCTATAGAGGGTTACTCTCTGAAGCTGACTATCAAATTCTAACGGCTCCATGCTAGTTGGTTGATGCATCGAACCGGCATGGCGACAAATTCGTCAGGAACGAATTTGGACTGCCGTAGGCAGGCCCGAAGGGCGAAACACAGGGAGGTGTTTCGCAATGCCACCCCGGTGGCTGGCGTGGGTGAGTGGTACTTCCGCGCAGCGG